>NZ_AFOC01000005.1:0-56749 GCF_000224455.1 endosymbiont of Riftia pachyptila (vent Ph05) | reverse complement strand
ACTCTGCCGGCAACTCCCGCAGGAAGCGCGATGGCATCGGATAGTTCTCCTGGCCGTGCAGTCGGCGGCTCTCCGCATGGGTAAGATAGAGGCTCTGCATGGCGCGGGTGATGCCGACGTAGCAGAGACGGCGCTCCTCCTCCAGACGGGCCGGATCATCCGCCGACATGCTGTGGGGAAACAGCCCCTCCTCCAGCCCCACCAGGAACACCAGCGGGAACTCCAGCCCCTTGGCGGAGTGCAGCGTCATCAAGCTGTACGCAATCGTCGAAGGCATCGCCCTGGGCCTCGCCCGCTTCCAGCGCAGCGTGGGCGAGAAAGGTGGAGAGCTCGTCCAGCTCCTCGTCCTCGTGGGCCTCCCAGCTGAACTGGCGGCAGGCGTTGACCAGCTCCTCCAGGTTCTCCTTGCGGTCCTGCCCCTTGCCGTCGCGACTCTTCTCGAAGTGCTCCGGCAGACGGCTCATCGCCAGTGCTTGGGCCACCTTGTCGGAGAGGGCCATGTCGCGGCTCTCCACCTGCAGCTCCTCGATCAGATCGAGAAAGCCCTGCAGCGCATTGCTGGCCCGCTTCGGCATCGCACCACCCTTCAGCAGATCGACGCTGGCCTGCCACAGGGAGCAGTCGAAGTCCCGCGCATGCGCGCGCACTCCGTCCAGGGTCTTCGGCCCTATGCCCCGCGGCGGCTGGTTGACCGCCCGCTCGAAAGCCGCATCATCCTGAGGATTGTTGAGCAGCCGTAGGTAGGCCAGCGCATCCCTGATCTCGGCGCGTTCGAAGAAACGCAGCCCGCCGTAGACCCGGTAGGGGGTGCCGGCCTGGATCAGCGCTTCCTCGAACAACCGCGACTGGGCGGTGGTGCGGTAGAGGATGGCACAGTCGGCGCGGGCGTGGTCCTCGCTGGTGAATTGGCGGATCCGCTCGATCACGAAGCGCGCCTCATCGACCTCGTTGAAGGCGGCATAGAGGTTGATCGGCTCCCCCTCGCCATCCTCGGTCCAGAGATTCTTGCCGAGCCGCGAGGGGTTGCGCGCGATCAGCGCATTGGCGGCGTTAAGGATGTTGCCGGTCGAGCGGTAGTTCTGCTCCAGCCGGATCAGCTGGCTGGCTGGCATAGTCCTGCTCGAAGCTCTGGATGTTCTCCACCCGTGCACCGCGCCAACCGTAGATCGACTGGTCGTCATCGCCCACCACGAACAGGTTGTTGCGCCCGGCGGTAAGCAGCCGCAGCCAGCCATACTGGATCGCGTTAGTGTCCTGAAACTCATCCACCAACACATGTTGAAAGCGCTGCTGATAGTGCTGCAGGATGTCGGGCCGATCGCGCCACAACTCATGGGCGCGCAGCAGCAGCTCGGCAAAATCAACCACCCCACCGCGCTCGCAGGCGGCCTGATACTCAGTGTAGATGCGGATCATCTGCCGCTGATAGGGGTCGTCGCCATCATCCAGATGCTGGGCGCGCAGCCCCTCATCCTTGCGACCGTTGATGAACCACTGGGCCTGGCGCGGCGGCCACTTCGCCTCGTCTAGATCGAGGCTCTTCAACACCCGTTTAACCAGCCGGAACTGATCATCCGAGTCGAGGATCTGAAAGCTCTGCGGCAATCCCGCCTCCTGCCAGTGGGCGCGCAACAGACGATGTGCGAGACCGTGGAAGGTGCCGACCCACATGCCCCCCACCGGCTGCCCCATCAGCTCCTCGATACGCCCGCGCATCTCCTTCGCCGCCTTGTTGGTGAAGGTGACGGCGAGGATCGACCAGGGCGAAGCCGCCTCCACCGCCATCAGCCAGGCGATGCGATGCACCAGCACCCGAGTCTTACCGCTACCAGCGCCGGCGAGGATCAGAAGATTGCCCACCGACGCGCTGACCGCGTCACGCTGGGCTTCGTTGAGAGGATCGAGAATCGGTGAAACATCCATCCCGGCATTTTATCAGGCTTGTCGTCCTGCGGGTCGAATTCAACAACCCTTGTCTGGTGGAATTGACTAAAATGGTTCGCAGGAATCACTAGAGGGACAGAGATGCAGCTGCTTGCAGGGGATATTGGCGGTACCAACAGCCGGCTGGCAATCTACCGAACCGGCCCCGATGCCGGCTTGGAGCTGGTGACAGAAAAGGATTTTGCCAGCGCTGAGTTTGACGGACTTGAAGCGATCATTGCCGAATTTCTGCAGCAGAGCGGCGCTGAGGTGGAGCGTGCCGCCTTTGGCGTACCCGGCCCAGTCCGGGATGGCCAATGCACCACCACCAAATTCCGCTGGCAGCTCTCCGCCAAGTCCATCAACGCCCGTTTCGGTTTTGCCGCCACCCACCTGCTCAACGATCTGGAGGCGAATGCCTGGGGCATAGATCGCCTCAAAGATGAGCAGATAGTGCTGCTGCAAGCGGGCGATCCCGACGCCCAGGGCAACCGCTCCATCGTCTCTGCCGGCACCGGACTGGGAGAGGCAGGGCTGTTCTGGGACGGTCGCCAGCACATTCCCTTTGCCACCGAGGGTGGGCACAGCGACTTTAGCCCCAGCACCCCGCTGGAATTTGCACTGTTCGAACATCTGACAAAACAGCACGGCCATGTCAGCTGGGAACGGCTGGTCTGCGGCCCGGGACTGGAGACAATTCACGACTTTCTGCGGCAACACCGGAAGGCCCCTGCGCCAGCCTGGCTGGAACAGGTGATGCGGGAGCAGGGGAGTGCCGCGGCCATTTCCAATGCCGCCCTCACAAAACAGGATGAGATCTGCGATCAGGCACTGGATCTGTTTGTGCGGCTGTATGGCCGGGAGGTCGGCAATCATGCGCTGAAGATCATGGCCACCGGCGGGGTCTATCTGGGAGGCGGTATCGCACCGAAGCTGATCGACCGACTCCGACAAGGCGCCTTCATCGAGGCCTTTCTCGATAAAGGACGCATGCAGGAACTGATGGCCTCGATGCCGGTCCGCATCATCCTCAACCAACGTACCGCACTGCTCGGCGTCGCTCATTTCGCCGCCACCATGCCACTCTAAAATATAGTTATCTACCAACCATAGTAAGTAAGGGGCTTTTCATGTCACAACCTCTCAACCTTTCCCGTTCAGCCCGGCTTGCCGGTGTCACTCGTGGTGAACTGCAAAAACGGATTCGCCAAGAGGGAGTGGAGACCTTTGAGGGCAAGATCCAGGTCGAGGATCTGATCCGCCTCTATCCCGAAATCAACATGGATAATGACCCGGTTTTTGAACGGGTACAGCGGATCAAGCGGGAGGCGCGCCCCAAGGCAAAATACAGCGACGGCTGGCTGCCTGACCCCGAGGTGCTGATGTCGCGTCTGCGGGAGTTTCAGCACACCCTGGTGCAGACCAAGGCAGCGCTCAACGGCGCGGAAATGCTGATCGGCGATACCCAGCAGAGCCTGCAGGCAGCAATTGATGCACCCACCGCCGACCTTCAGCAAGAGGTAAAACGCTGCATCACCAAGCTCAAAAAGGCGATGGGGCGACTCGACCGCGCTGAGGACGCCAGAGCCACCGTGTTTGCCAAGAATGCCCTGCTCAAGATAGTCACCGCCAGCGTGCGTCTACTGCCCAGCGGCCATGAGTTTTTTGTCGACGGCAATGACTCTATCCTCGAAGCTGGACTGAAGGCGGGGCTACATCTCGGCTACGGCTGCTCCAGCGGCAACTGTGGCGACTGCAAGTGCAAGGTGGTCTCCGGAGCGGTACGCAAGCTGCGTGATCACGATTATGTTCTGAGCAAGCGGGAGAGTGAAGAGGGTTATATCCTCGCCTGCTCCAATACCGCCATCTCCGACCTGGTGCTGGAGGCGAGCGAGGCGGGTCAGGGGGTCACATTGCCGCAGCAGAATATCCGTACCCGGGTACGCAGCATCGAGTCAGCTGGCACTGATCTTGCTTTACTTAATTTGCAAACGCCACACACCAAATCGCTGCGCTTCAAGGCGGGCCAGCGGGTCGAGCTCAGCGCCGAAGAGGGCAGCAGCCTCTCCCTGTTTGTTGCCAGTTGCCCTTGCGATGGGCGCAACCTACAGTTCCTGGTGCCGCGGCAAGGGAGCGGAGAGTTTGGCGAGCTGGTTTTCAACGGCAGCATCGCCGAACAAACCGTCCTGCTGAAGGGCCCTGAGGGTGGATTTGTACTGGAGGAGGAGTCATCACGACCGGCCATCTTTATTGCCGCCGGCAATGGACTGGCACCGATTAAGAGCCTGGTCGAGCAGGCGATCACCATCGACAACGCCGAACATCTGATGCTGATCCAGCTGGGGGCCAATGCGCCAGGCTCACCACTAGACAACCTGATGCGTTCCTGGTCTCACTCCCTGGATAACTTCGACTACCACGCGCTCAGCCCTGATACCCCTGTAGAGGCTCTACTGTCGCTGATCAACTCGCCGGAGGTTGAACCGCAGCGCTCCGACCTCTATGTCGCAGGTCCGGAGCAGTGGCTACAGGCACTGCGTGATAGCGGTCGGATGAACGGCCTAGATGACGAGCGCTGGCATCTGCAGGCAACGGAATGAGGGCCTCTCAAGGCGCGCAAAGCTGCCATCAGAGTGTGTAGACTCGACCATCCTGAGCCAGTTCTACACCAGCCGGCAATACCTGAGGCTGCTGCATCAACCAGCTCTCCAGATCATGGCCGAGATGGCTCAACACACCTCTCTCAGGGCGCAACCGCGTGAGGGTATCGCAGGCAGACTGGAGGTCATTGTGCATACCGCCACCACGCTTGCCCGGAGGAAGAGAGCAGTCGATGACGATTAAACTTGGGCGCTGCCGCATCAACCAGGCCTCAGTCTGCTCCGGCAGCCCCAGGGTGTCAGTGAGATAGGCGAGGCTATTGCGCCCATCATCGAAACAGTAACCGAAGCTCGGACAGGAGTGGTTGAGGGGCAGGGAGGTTACCTGGATCGCCCCTAACTCCAGCTCCTCGAACGCCTCAAGGTGGCTGATATCAAGAATGCCTGGGTGTCGCTTGAGCTCCCTGCTCTTTTCCGGATCATCCGGCCCGGCCAGCGGAATGCGCTGATTCACCCCCCAGCGCAGATCGAACAGGCCGAGGATATGGTCCATGTGATAATGGGTGAGCAGGATCTGGCTCAGGCTGCCGGGCGGAAAGCGCTCGGCCAGGTCGGTGAGACCCGCATCCAGCAGGATCTTCTGCCCATTCACCTCAAGCAGGGCGCTGCAAGCACGCCGCCGCCACTGCGGATCCTCTGCCGCCCGCCTACAAGCAGGGCAGTCGCAACCATAGCAGGGCGTACCGCCCGCGCTGCCGGTGCCCAGTAGGGTCAGTCTCATCGCGCTCCCCGAATCGGGCTGGCTGCTGCAGACAATACAGCCCCGCATGCAAGCTGAGATATCATCGGTATCGATAAGCAATCACGGTGAAGCCACCGGGAATAGAGTAGCGAAACTGCTCGTCCTGTCTAGCCAAACGAATGCGTGGATCGGGCAGGTAGCGGGCCTGGCTATAGTCTCCACTCAAAACCTCCTCGCGATTTTCCAGGTGACCATCCCGTACTAGCAGGTAGTCTACCTGCTGCTGTTGCAGATACTCCTGCAGTCGCCCCGGCAGCCGATAATTAAAAAAGTAGTCGTGGCTATTCGCCAACCCATCCAGATTAATCACCTGATGTCTGGAGAAAAAACCGATGGCGCCCGCATCGAAGGTGGCGGCCCGC
Organism: endosymbiont of Riftia pachyptila (vent Ph05); assembly: GCF_000224455.1. Lineage (NCBI taxonomy): Bacteria > Pseudomonadati > Pseudomonadota > Gammaproteobacteria > endosymbiont of Riftia pachyptila. The sequence goes on along the minus strand of NZ_AFOC01000005.1, from coordinate 51,062 downwards.
ACGCTCTCATCACCAAGCCGGTCCAGCTGTTTGGCTAGCTGCATTAGATGGTATGAGGTCGACTGGCGCTTCCAGCCAGTCCATGCGAGAAAGGCGCTGTTAGCACTTGTACCGATCAAGGCACATAACAATAACAGTATCAGCCGACCACTTCGCCCGTTGAGGCGAACCCTCTCAATCTTTATCAATCCTGCCAATTGCACAAGCAGATAGGCTGCAGCTGCAAACGGCATGGCGAGATACCAGTGAAAAAAGTTCGAAGCATAAAAAGCCAGATAGAGGCCATAGAGCAGCAGCGCCAAGCTCGTCAGCAGAAACGTTATCGCATCGGCTCTATTGCTATTGAGCCGCACCCTATTAACAAAAAACAGGGCGAGCAAAGCCAAGAAAAACGGCGAGATCGTCAACACTTGCAGCGCAACCTTCCCACCTCCTGTCACTGCATTCCAGGAGATTGAGAAGGGAATGAAATAGTGCTGCTTGACCAGGCCACTGATCGGAACCATATGGCCTGTGGTTGCATAGTTAAAAGTCAGATAAGCAAACCCGACCAGCAATGGCAGCAGCAGCACTTCGACAACCATTTTCCGGCTCGCATAACCACCATTGGATTGCCAATGGCTCAGCCCGTACCAGCCAAGCCCTGCGATAAATACCGCCAGCGGGATCACCATATCCAAACGGGCCAGCATCAGCAGTGTGATGACTCCACTCAGCAGCAGGTTGCGGCGGCGATCTTCAAATTCGGCTTGCTGCGCCTTCAACCAGGCATGCACAAACAGCAGAAAGCAGAGCAGCACCAGGCTCGCCTCCATTCCTGCACTCATCCAGAAATAGAGCAGGTAGACGGGCAACATTAGCAGCAGGAGTAGCAGGCTGCGCAGCATACTCGGGAACCGCGCCAAGAACTGCATCATCAAGATAATGCTCAGCGCAATAAACAGGGTATTCAGCAGAAACAGGCCTTGCATCAGGGCTGCTTTGCCCGTCAGCAGATCAGTCAGTGTTACCAGCAGGAAAAACAGCGGATGAAAGCCGTTGGTAGGATTTAGTCCATCGAAGGTGGGAAAACCGCGTAGAAGCAACTGGTCTGCCGTCTGCAGATAGTAGAAGGCATCATCCGGAAAGAAATTCACCAGTTGTTGTGCTTGCGCAAGCAAGGCGAATAGCACAAACGGCGACAACATGACGAACAGCAGCAGGACATCGCCAGGGTGCGGAAGGGCTTTGACGGGATTAGTGGAAAACATCGAGCTGGGGCTCAGCCCGCCGCATCACACGACTTTGAACCCAGCTTCCGCGGTCGACTTGTCAATCTCCAGCCTCAGCTCACAATAGCCGTTCGCCTCTAGCGGATCGTCGCCACAACTGCAGCCGCCGACGATCTCGGTGAAAAAGACGCCCAGCATGACACGGATGGCGCCTTCCGCTTCACTGAAGTTCAGCACTGTCACAGAGATGTTGCTGTCGTCGACCAGACCACCCTGCGAGATCCCATTTTCCAGCGGCAGCGAACCACTGCTAAGGCTCTCGAGCTCAGCCTTGAGGATCTGTGAAAAGCGCTCAGCCCCCCAAGCCTGGAGGGCATTGGGTAGTGTTACCATGCTGCAGCGTAAGCTCGTTCTGTCCCGTTCACTCCACAGTCACCGATTTCGCTAGGTTGCGAGGCTGGTCCACATCGGTGCCCTTAAGTACTGCCACGTGGTAGGCCAGCAACTGCAAGGGTACGGTGAAGACTATCGGCTGGATCAAACCATCAGAATGCGGCACCTTGATCACGGTCACGCCCGGTTCTGATTCAATCTCGAGACGCTCGTCGGCAAAGATGAACAGTTCACCACCACGGGCACGCACCTCTTCCAGATTCGATTTAAGTTTCTCCACCAGCTGATTGTTGGGTGCCACCGCGATTACCGGCATCTCATTGTCGATCAGTGCCAGCGGGCCATGTTTCAGCTCACCGGCCGGGTAGGCCTCGGCATGGATATAGGAGATCTCCTTCAGCTTCAGCGCGCCCTCCATCGCCACCGGATACTGGTCGCCACGACCGAGGAACAGGGCATGGTTCTTGTCGGTGAAGCGCTCTGCCAGCGCCTTGATCTCCTCATCCAGCTCCAGCACCGACTCGAGCTTGCCGGGCAGGCTGCGCATCGCCTCGACCCGACCGGCCTCGGCTTTCTCATCCATGCCGTTGTAGCGCCCCAGCACTGAGACCAGAAACAGCAGCGCCACCAGCTGGGTGGTAAAGGCCTTGGTTGAGGCGACACCGATCTCCGGTCCCGCGTGGGTCAGCAGAGACAGATCTGACTCGCGCACCAACGAGCTCTCCGGCACATTACAGATCGACAGAGATTTGGCGTAGCCCAGCTCCTTCGACAATTTCAGGGCCGCCAGGGTATCTGCCGTCTCACCCGACTGGGAGATGGTGACAAACAGGCAATCCTTCGGCACATAGTGTTTTCGATAGCGGTACTCGCTGGCCACCTCCACGTTGCAGGGCAGGCCGGTGAGGGATTCAAACCAGTAGCGGGAGATCAAACCGGCATGGTACGAGGTGCCGCAGGCGACAATCTGCACCGCCTTCACCTCGCTCAGCAGCGCCTCAGCGCCCAGTCCGAAGCTGCTTGGCAATACCTTTGTGCTGGTGATTCGGCCTTCCAAGGTGTCGGCGATCGCACGAGGCTGCTCATAGATCTCCTTCATCATGTAGTGGCGGAACTCACCGCGCTCCACCGCATCGGCAGACAGCCCCGACTCTTTGATCGGCCGCTCGACCCGCTTACCGTCCTTGTCGTAGATGTTGACACCAAGACGGGTCAGCTCTGCAATGTCACCCTCTTCGAGGAAGATGAACTTCTGGGTCACCGGCAGCAGCGCAAACACATCTGAGGCGATGAAGTTTTCACCGATGCCGAGGCCGATCACCAGCGGGCTGCCGTGGCGGGTGGTGATCAGGCGCCCTGGATCAGCGGTGTTGATCACGCCGAGGGCATAGGCACCATCCAGCAGTCTTGTGGTGTTGCGCACTGCATCGAGCAGGTCGACGCCCTGCTCCAGTTCGTTATAGATGGCATGGACGATGACCTCAGTATCGGTGTCGGAGCTAAACCTGTGGCCCTGCTGCGTTTGTGATTGGCGCAACGCCTCATGATTTTCGATGATGCCGTTGTGCACCAGTGCCACCCGTCCCTTGCAGACGTGCGGATGGGCATTACACACCGAGGGCTCGCCATGGGTGGCCCAACGGGTGTGGGCGATACCAAGCTTGCCTGGCAACGGCTCCTGCTCAAGGATCTGCTCCAGCTCCCGCACCTTGCCAAGCGCCCGGTGACGGGTAATAGCGTCCGTCTCACTGATAACCGCCAGACCGGCCGAGTCATAACCCCGGTATTCGAGTCGTTTCAGGCCCTCCAGCAGGATAGGGGCCACATCGCGCTGGGCGACAGCACCAACAATGCCACACATTGAGATCTACTCCGTGAATCTTATTTGCTATTTTTTTCCGGACGCTTCCAGCCTGCCACCGTGATCTGCTTGGCTCGGCTCAGGGTCAGGGTGCTCGATGGTGCATCTCGGGTAACGGTGGAACCTGCGCCAATGGTCGCGCCTTCGCCGATGATCACCGGCGCCACCAGCTGTGAGTCTGAGCCGATGAAGGCGTTGTCACCGATTACTGTCTGATGTTTGTTGGCGCCATCATAGTTACAGGTGATGGTGCCAGCACCAACATTCACCTTGCTGCCGATGATGCTGTCGCCGATATAACTCAGGTGGTTGATCTTGCTGCCCGAGCCGACCTCAGATTTCTTCACCTCGACGAAGTTGCCGACATGCACCGAATCGGCCAGACGGGTCTCGGGGCGAATCCTGGCAAACGGGCCGATACGGGAGTTGACACCAATCTCTGCATCTTCGATCACGCAATTGGCGTTGATCTGCACACCCTCGGCGATCTTTGAATTTTTGATCAGCACATTTGGACCTACGGTGACACCGTCACCCAGCTCCACCTCGCCCTCGAAGATGGCATTGCAGTCGATAAAGACATCCTTGCCGGCCTTTAGTTCGCCGCGGATATCGATGCGCGCAGGATCGGCTATGGTCACACCAGACTGCATCAGCTTTTCGGCAAGTTCGCGCTGATAGTGGCGCTCCAGGTGGGATAGTTGCACTCGATCGTTGACGCCCATCACCTCTTCCTCACTGTTTGGGTTGACCGTGAACACATCGACGCCATCGTTAACGGCCAGCTCGATGACATCGGTCAGATAATACTCTTTCTGTGCGTTGTCGTTTTCGATCTCCCTCAGCCAGCCATTCAGACGAGCCCGATTGAGCGCCATGATGCCGGTGTTGATCTCAGCGATCTCCAACTCATCCTGACTGGCATCTTTCTGCTCGACAATCCGCACCACCTTGCCATGATTGTCGCGCACTATCCGCCCATAACCGCTCGGGTCGTTAAGGGAAACCGTCAGCAGCACCAGATCCGTCTGCGAAAGATGCTCCACCATATTCCGGATGGTCATAGTGTCGATCAACGGCACATCACCATAGAGGATCAGTACTGCATCCAGATCGGCTAGCTGGGACTCCGCTTGCATTACCGCATGTCCTGTACCCAGCAGTTCGCGCTGCTCACACCAAGCAAGGGGGTAATGCTGCAGCGCTGTGCGCACCTGCTCTCCACCATGGCCGTAGATAATAGTGGTCTGCTCAGGTTCGAGCTGTTGCGCCGCTTTGACCACATGCTCCAGCAGTGGCTGGCCTGCCAGTTTGTGTAGAACCTTCGGTAGGTTCGAGCGCATACGCGTACCCTGACCAGCGGCGAGGATCAGAACTCCAAGTTTCATGAAGGCTCCGGAAAAATGGGCTCGGGGAGTAACGAAAAAAGCGGGAGATTGAAGCGCACCTTCACCATCACATCAGTTTGTTCGGTCGAGATTGGTTTTAAATTGCATATCTGCAAAAGCGAATTCTGGTTGCCGCTTGACCTATCTCATCCATTCCCTGAATGGTCCAAGAGAGGGAGAGTCATCTGCTGCCCGACCATCTTGATGGGCCTTTGGGCGCGCCTCCACTGGCGAAGGAGTATAGCGGGAGCGCAGGATGAGCGCACCCCCGGAAGGAGAATCGTGCTGCACCGATTGCACAATCGTGAACCGGTGCTAAAAAGGGATCAGTTGAGGGTGGTTGATTGGCCCGGTATACCGATAGACTGGGCATCCTCACGAGTTGCGTCGCGCACCTCGAGAATCTTCACCTTCACCAGCAGCCGCTTGCCGGCCAGCGGATGGTTACCGTCTACGGTCAGTTTGCCGTCCTCGATCTTGGTGACGAAGAAACTCTTAGTCTCACCCTCCGAGTTCTGCATCTGCACCTCTGCTCCCAGTTTGCGAAACTCCGGTGGCACGTTTTCCAGATCATCGGTGAATGTCAGGGTCGGATCGTGATCACCAAAACCATCTTTGGGTTCGATTGTTAATTTGACTTCATCACCTTCGGAGCGACCGGCCACCGCCTTATCCATACCACCGATGAGTTCGGTCTCTCCTCCATGGATATAGGTGACCGGCAGGTCGCTCTGTTCGAGTACGTTGCCCTCGGTATCCGAAATGGAGTAGGTGAGGGAGACAAACTTTCCCGTCTTAATGCTTTCTTTTGTCATAGCAGAAACTAAACAAGGGGCTGCTGGTTCAGCAGCCCCTTCTCCATTTGGGGTTAAAACGTTGATCTAGACGCTAGTGCTTTTACGAATTCGCTCGATTGCCCGTAATTGCGCAACCGCCTCCGCAAGTTCTGACTGCGCTTTCGCATATTCAAATTCAGCAGACTTGTCCTGCATCGCCTCTTCAGCGCGCTTTTTCGCCTCCTGGACGGCGGCTTCATCAAGGTCGTGGGCACGAATTGCGGTATCCGCCAACACGGTGACCACATGGGGTTGCACCTCAAGGATGCCCCCAGAGACGTAAAAATGCTGCATCTCATCAGCAGACATAACACGCACCTCACCTGGTTTGAGGCGAGTGACCAGCGGGGTGTGACGGGGGGCGATGCCCACTTCGCCCATCACTGCGGGGGCGTAGACCATCTCGGCAAGGCCTGAGTAGATCTCACCCTCCGCGCTGACGATATCGACATGTATGGTCATGGCCATAGCTTTACACTCCCGTCGGAATCAGACGTCGCCACCACGCTCGGCAGCTTCCTCGATCGATCCGACCATGTAGAAGGCCTGCTCCGGCAGATGATCGTACTCACCGGCAACGATCGCCTTGAAGCCAGCGATGGTATCTTTCAGGCTGACATACTTACCCGGGCTACCGGTGAACACCTCGGCCACAAAGAAGGGCTGGGAGAGGAAGCGCTGAATCTTACGCGCGCGCTGTACTACCAGTTTGTCCTCTTCGGAGAGCTCGTCCATACCGAGAATGGCGATGATATCCTTTAGCTCCTTGTAGCGCTGCAAGGTACCCTGAACGGCACGTGCGGTATCGTAATGCTCCTGACCGATGACGTTAGGATCGAGGATACGTGAGGTGGAGTCCAGCGGGTCCACGGCAGGGTAGATACCCAACTCGGCAACCTGACGGGAGAGCACCAGGGTCGCATCCAGATGAGCGAAGGTGGTGGCGGGGGAGGGGTCAGTCAGATCATCCGCCGGTACGTATACGGCCTGGAAGGAGGTGATGGAGCCGGTCTTAGTAGAAGTGATGCGCTCCTGCAACGTACCCATCTCTTCCGCCAGAGTCGGCTGGTAACCCACCGCGGAAGGCATACGGCCTAACAGTGCAGATACCTCGGTACCCGCCAGGGTGTAACGGTAGATATTGTCGACAAACATTAACACGTCACGCCCTTCGTCACGGAAGTTCTCCGCGATGGTCAGACCGGTCAGCGCAACACGCAGACGGTTGCCGGGCGGCTCGTTCATCTGGCCGTAGACCAGGGCCACCTTGTCGAGTACGCCACCTTCATGCATCTCGTGGTAGAAGTCGTTACCCTCACGGGTACGCTCACCAACACCGGCGAATACGGAGAAGCCGGAGTGTTCGACCGCGATATTGCGGATCAACTCCATCAGGGTAACCGTCTTGCCCACACCCGCACCGCCGAACAGACCCACCTTACCACCTTTGGAGATCGGCATGATCAGGTCGATAACCTTGATACCGGTCTCGAGGATCTCGGTAGTTGATGCCTGATCTTCAAACTTGGGCGGTAAACGATGGATCGGCATGCGACTGTCGCACTTGACCTCGCCTGCCTCATCTACCGGGTTACCAAGCACATCCATGATGCGGCCTAGAGTCCCCTGCCCAACGGGGACAGTGATCGGTGCGCCAGTCGATTCGACCTCAACGTTACGCTTCAGGCCATCGGTAGAACCCATGGCAATGGTACGCACCACCCCGTCACCCAGCTGTTGCTGAACTTCCAGAGTGAGGTTGGCTTCGTTGATCTTCAGTGCCTCGTAGACCTTCGGCATCTCACCAGTGGGGAATTGTACATCCACCACGGCGCCGATGATTTCAACCACTTTGCCCGAACTCATTTCTGGTTCCTCTTGCCGCTCCAGGCGACTCTCTAAAGTTTAAAACTAAATTCTTTTTACTGTGCGGGAGATCAAACCGCTGCAGCACCACCGACGATTTCAGAGATTTCCTGGGTAATCGCTGCCTGGCGCGCCTTGTTGTAGATCAGCTGCAACTCATTGATCAGATCACCGGCGTTGTCCGAAGCTGCCTTCATCGCCACCATCCGCGCAGACTGTTCACAGGCGCCATTCTCCACCACTGCCTGGTAGACCAGGGATTCAACATAGCGACTCAGCAGATTGTCGAGCACATCCTTGGAATCCGGCTCGTAGATGTAGTCCCAGTGGTGTTTCAACTCATCCTCTGTCTCCGCAGCAATCGGCACCAGCTGCTCGATCGACGGATCCTGGGTCATGGTGTTGACAAAGCGATTGTATGCCACGTAGATGCGATCGATCTCGCCCGCCTCATAGGCATCCAGCATCACCTTCACGGTACCGATGAGATCTTCAAGATGGGGCACATCACCCAGCTGGGTCGCCTGACTGCGCACATTTCCACCGAAGCGGCCGAAGAAACCAGCGGCCTTGCTGCCGATGATGCAGAAGTCTATCTCAACCTCCTCCTCACGCTGTGCCGATATCTCTTTCAACAGTCTCCGGAACAGGTTGCTGTTAAGACCACCACACAGCCCACGATCGGAGGAGATGATGATATACCCGACCCGTTTGACCTCACGCTCCTTCATAAATGAGTGGCGGTATTCCGGATGAGCATGGAATAGATGGCCGATAACATTACGCATCTTCTCCGCATAAGGTCGGGTCGCATCCATCCGGTTCTGGGCCTTACGCATCTTTGAGGCCGCTACCATCTCCATCGCGCTGGTAATCTTGCGCGTGTTTTTGATACTGGCGATCTGGGTGCGTATCTCTTTAGCGCCTGCCATATCTAAATAACCCTAATTAGGTCGAACTAACGATTATCGCAGTTACCAGGTGTGGTTTGCCTTGAAATCATCCAGCGCACTCTTCAGCGCCTGCTCAATCTCAGGGTTGTAGTCACCGGACTCATCGATCTTATCCAGGAGCGCTTTCTGGCTGCTCCTCATGTAGCCATGCAGTGCCGCTTCGAAGTCGACAATCTTGCTGGTCTCAACATCGTCCAGGAAGCCTTCGTTGGCCGCGAACAGGGAAACCGCCATCTCTGCGATGCTCAGTGGGGAGTACTGTTTCTGCTTCATCAGCTCGGTGACGCGGGCTCCGCGCTCCAGCTGGGCCCGGGTTGCCTCGTCTAGATCGGAGGCAAACTGGGAGAAAGCCGCCAGTTCACGATACTGGGCCAAGGCTAGACGCACACCACCGCCGAGCTTCTTGATGATCTTGGTCTGCGCCGAGCCACCCACACGGGAAACCGACAGGCCGGCGTTGATCGCCGGGCGGATACCGGAGTTGAACAGATCCGCCTCAAGGAAGATCTGGCCATCGGTGATGGATATCACGTTGGTCGGTACGAAAGCGGATACGTCACCAGCCTGGGTCTCGATGATCGGCAGCGCAGTCAGGGAGCCGGTCTTGCCTTTGACTTTACCGTTAGTGGCCTTTTCAACGAAATCGGCATTGACCCGCGCCGCGCGTTCTAGCAGACGGGAGTGCAGATAGAACACATCGCCAGGATAGGCTTCACGACCTGGTGGACGACGCAGCAGCAAAGAAACCTGGCGATAAGCCCAAGCCTGCTTGGTCAGATCATCGTAAACGATCAGCGCATCTTCGCCCTTGTCGCGAAAGTACTCGCCCATGGTGCAGCCGGCGTAGGGGGCCAGGAACTGCATCGCGGCGGAGTCGGCAGCGGGGGCGGCGACAATGATGGTGTGTTCCAGCGCGCCATGCTCCTCCAGCTTTCGCACCACCTGCGCGATAGTCGAATTTTTCTGCCCAACCGCCACGTAGATACACTTAACGCCGGTGCCTTTCTGATTGATGATGGCGTCGATAGCCACCGCAGACTTGCCGGTCTGGCGGTCACCAATAATCAGCTCACGCTGGCCACGACCAATCGGCACCATGGCGTCGATCGCCTTAATACCGGTCTGCACCGGCTGGTCAACCGACTTACGCTCGATAACGCCAGGAGCCACCTTTTCGATGGTGGCGCTAGCGGATGCCTTGATCTCGCCCTTACCGTCAAGCGGGTTACCCAGGGAGTCCACCACGCGCCCCAGCAGGCCTTCACCTACCGGCACCTCGAGAACGCGACCTGTGCATTTGACTGAATCACCTTCAGAGAGGTGCTTGTAGTCACCCAGCACCACAGCACCCACGGAGTCGCGCTCCAGGTTGAGGGCCAGGCCATAGGTGTTGCCCGGGAATTCCAGCATCTCATAGGACATCACGTCCTCGAGGCCATGAATTCGGGCGATACCGTCGGTGAGACTGATGATCGTGCCCTCGTTACGGGCCTCGGTCTTGAGATCGAATTTCTCGATCTTATTTTTGATCAGTTCGCTGATCTCGGATGGATTGAGTTGCATGATGGCTTCTCGCTTAGATTCCCAATTCGTTCGCCAGTTGCTGCAGTTGCCCGCGCACTGAGCCGTCGATGACCAGATCACCTGCGCGGATGTGGACTCCGCCAATCAGTTCCGGGTCTTTCTCGCTGGTGACGGTGACGTCGCGCCCGAGCTTGGCTTTGAGGGCTGCGGCTATCTGCTTTTCCTGGGCCGGCTTAAGCACGTATGCAGAACGTACATGCACTTTCAGCATGCGCTGGCTCTCGGCCTTCAGCTGCTCAAACATGGCCGTAATTTCCGGCACCACAAGCAGGCGGCCATTCTCGACCAGCAGCTTCACCAAATTTGCGCCCTCTTCGTTGAGCCGGCCACCGCTGATCTCCAACATTAGGTCGGTGAGCTGTGCACGCTCAAACATCGGGTCACGGATAACAGCTGCCAGGGTGGGCTCTTCCACCACAGCGGTAAGGAAAGAGAGCATGTCGGACCAGAGGTCGAGGTTACCCTTCTCTTCTGCGTGATCGAACACCGCCTCAGCGTAGGGTCGGGCGATTGTGCTAGCGTCTCCTGCCATAGCCTTTATATCTCTTTAGCCAGGGCTTCAACGATGTCCTTATGGGCATCAGCGTTGATCTCTTTGCGCAGGATCTTCTCCGCACCAGCCACCGCCAGTTCGGCAACCTTTTCCCGCAACTGCTCACGGGCACGGTTGGTCTCCTGCTCGATCTCCGCCTGTGCCGCGGTCAGGATACGATCACCTTCGATGCGCGCATTTTCTTTCGCCTCGTCGACGATCTCGGCAGCACGCTTTTGCGCCTGGGTGACGATTTCAGCCGCCTGGCTCTTGGCTTCGTGTAGCGCACCCTTGGCACGTTCCTGAGCAAGCTCCTGCTCGTGCTGACCACGCTCAGCGGCGGCAAGGCCGCTGGCAATCTCTTTCTTGCGGGCATCGAGTGCGCCCATCATCGGGGTCCACACGTATTTCATCGTGAACCACACAAACACCATGAAAGAGATGAGCTGACCAAATAGAGTCAGATTGATGTTCATCCCGGAATTACCTCGGTTGTGACGAGAGGATATTCCGTTCGACAGTCAGCCCAGATTACCCGGCAACCGCGAACAGTACGTACATGGCCAGACCCACAGCGATCATGGGCACGGCATCAACCAGACCCATCACGATGAAGAACTGGGTACGCAGCATGGGAATAAGTTCGGGCTGACGAGCCGCACCCTCGAGAAAGCGGCCACCGAGTACGCCGATGCCTACAGCGGCACCCAGAGCACCCAGGCCCATCATTATTGCGCCGGCAATGTACAGCAGTGCTTGTTCCATTTTGGTCTCCCGTTTATCGAATCAAATAATGGAAATATTGAAAAGAAATCAGTGTTCGTTATGCGCCATATCTAGATAGACAATGGTCAGGGTCATAAAGATGAACGCCTGCAGCGTGATGATCAGGATATGGAAGATAGCCCAGCCAAGTTGCAGTGCACCGCCAAACAGGCCGAACATAACGCCAGCATTGTACATAATGGCAATGAGGATGAAGATCATCTCACCAGCGTACATGTTACCGAAGAGTCGCAGTGCGAGAGAGATCGGCTTGGCGATCAGGCTGACAAATTCGAGGATGAAGTTGATCGGGATGAACAGCGCATTGACGGCTGGATTCTTCGACGAGAAGGGTTGTAGCGTCAGTTCACCGACAAAACCGCCAACCCCTTTAATCTTGATGGTGTAGAAGATCACCAGAGTGAAGACGCCGATAGCCATACCAAAAGTGGCATTGGGATCGGTCGATGGCACAACTTTCATAAAGTGGATGCCGAGCAGATTGGTGAACCAGGGGATCAGATCTACCGGCACCAGATCCATCAGATTCTGCAGAAAGATCCAGACAAAGATTGTCAGCGCCAGCGGCGCAACCATGTCGTTCTTCGAACGAAAGGAGCCGCGTACGCTAGTGTCGATAAACTCGACTATCCATTCAACAAAGTTCTGCAGTCCACCGGGAATACCGGCGGTCGCTGCATCGGCTGCTTTTTTGAAAAAGTAGAGGAAGAGCACACCCAAGCCGATCGACCAGAACATGGTATCCAGATGAATCGCCCAGAAGCCCATCTCCTTGGCCTCTGCTGCGCTGTGGGCAATGCCCCAGGAACCATCAGCATGCTGACCATAGGTCAGATTGGTCAGATGGTGTTTGATGTACTCACCAGAAGTCAGGGTTTCGCCTGCCATGTTCTTTTTAACCTTGGCTACACGTGATCAGAAAATGTTAACACCAAAAGGGGGATCAGCACCTGTACGAATAGGTATGCCCCGAGCACTACAGCGATATTCAGAGGATCAACCAAAATGACCGCGGCCGCGAACATCATCCCCGTCAAGAGGAGTTTCTGTAACTCTGTTCCATATATCCGGGCGAGTATCTTACTCGATTCTTGTGCGCGGTAGTGCACAAAAATCCTACTCGCTGAGAAGGCGTTCGCAAACGTGGCGATTAAGCCACCTGTCAATGCTGACCAAGCATGGACTTTTCCAAACAGAAATAGTACCAGCGCCAGCAACAGAGAGAACCCCATCTGTATCAGGATGATCCTGCGTATCTGGCTATTATCACCGATAGTCCGCACTCCAGACCCCGGCCCTCTCCAGCCACATCGCAAAGTGGCGTGGACTATAGGGGCTTCAGAATATACTGTCAAATATCATGAAATATCATGATAAATCTATTTAATATGCGCCAGAATGCCTTCCAGCTCATCCAGGCTATTGTAGGCAATGACTAGCTTGCCCTTGCCTTTGGCGCTCTGCTTGATATCAACCTTCGCCCCCAATCGCTCGGTCAGATCATTCAGCAGACGCTTCACATTCGGGTCCTGCTCAGCAGCGATCGGCTTGGCAGGTTTTTCACCCTGCTCCTGCAACTTGCGCACAAGCCGCTCAGTCTCTCTCACGGTAAGCCCGCGGGAGACCACCAGCTGGCCGGCCTCGCTCTGCTGTTCACCCTTTAATCCTAACAGCGCCCGTGCATGGCCCATCTCGATCCGGCCCGTTTCAACCAGAGCTTTTACGTCCTCTTTAAGGTCCAGCAGGCGCAACAGGTTGGTAACAGTGGTGCGAGATTTGCCCACCGCCTTAGCCACCTCTTGGTGGGTCAGATCGAACTCCAGCAGTAGCCGGCTCAGGGCATTTGCCTCCTCTAGCGGATTGAGGTCTTCACGCTGGATATTCTCGATCAGGCCGATCGCCATCGCCGCCTGTTCGGTGACCTCTTTGATCACCACCGGGATCTCATCCAGCCCAGCCTGTTGCGAGGCGCGCCAGCGGCGCTCGCCCGCGATCAACTCATAGCGCCCACTCTCCACCGGACGCACCACCACCGGCTGAATCACCCCCTGGGCAGCGATAGAATCGGCTAGTTCACGCAGACTGTCGGGATCAAACTCCCGGCGTGGCTGGTAACGGCCCCGCTGGATCAGATCGAGCGGCAGTCGCTGCAGGTTCTCGATAACGCTGGTTGAGTCCGCGGAAGCTGTCGAGCCGTTGTCTCCAAGCGGAGTCATGCCGCCGAGAAGTGCGTCGAGCCCTCTGCCTAGGCCGCGTTTTTTTGTCACCATCGATCTATCCGTTTCGGGGAAGGTTATGCACTTACCGCCACATGGTGGCGCCCCAGCAGCTCGGCAGCCAGCGCTAGATAGGCCCTCGCGCCGCGGGAGGCGCTATCATAACGCAAAACCGGCTTACCATGACTCGGCGCTTCGGCCACCCGCACGTTGCGCGGGATGATGGTCTCGAAAACGCTTGAGCTGAAATGACCTGTAAGCTGGTTCGATACATCCACCGCAAGATTGTTGCGCGGATCGTGCATGGTGCGCACTATCCCTTCGATACGTAGATCGTGGTTGAGATGCTCCTGAATCTGGTTCACCGTGCCCATCAGCGCCGACAAACCTTCCAATGCGTAGTATTCAGTCTGGATCGGGATCAGTACCCCGTCGGCTGCCACCAACGCATTCACCGTGAGCATATTCAGCGAGGGCGGGCAGTCGATGATGATGAAATCGTAATTCTCCTGGGTACTGGATAACGCCAACCGTAGCCGTTTTTCTCTGAGCGTGGCGCTCATCAGGCCAACCTCTGCTGCAGTCAAATCCCCATTCGCGGGTAACACATCAAAGCCCGAATCGGGAGCCGCCAGCACCGCTTCATTTAGCTTGGCGTCCCCCAGCAACACATCACAGCTCGATTTCTTCAGCTGATGTTTATCTATCCCACAACCCATGCTGGCATTGCCCTGGGGATCCAGGTCGATCAGCAACACCCGCTTGTTATAGCTGGCCAGGCCTGCCGCGAGATTGACCGCAGTGGTCGTCTTGCCAACGCCACCTTTTTGGTTTGCGATGGTGATTACATGGCCCATTTTGGTTGCTCACTCGATGGAAAGGGATTGAACGACAAGGCGGCTAATGATAACGGCAGGGGAGCGAATGTGGTACCTGCCACCAGCAGTCAATCGGGAAAAACTGCCGATTCTCTCGAAAATATCGCCACAAACACCTATCCAGAACAGTTTTTCATCTATAAAACATCCCAAAACGAAATAGATTCTCAAAGCGCTAAGCCTTCAACTATACCAGTCGATCTGGCGGTGCATGCCACTTTATTGAGGATCCAGCCGCAATGAGAAAGCCCGCCTGTAGGTCCATGTTGATCGCTGTTCTGCTGCTGCTCACCGGCCCTGGCATACTATTGGCCGATGTGCCGACAGCTCAGATATTCAACTCACCGACATCTGAGCAGATGATGTTGCTGCGGATATCGAGCCTGTTGCACTCAGACTCAAACCAACCAGCAGGCGCTTCAAGCTCGTTCCTCTCCATGACTCAGACAACGCCCGCCAACTTTAGCCTGGACCAGACGGAGTCCAATCCCGCGGTTCGAGGCTTTCTGCTCTTTTCGCTGATCTCTACCATAATCTTGCTGCTCTACCGGCGCTGGCATCAATTCAGCCGAGACGAGAACTCCACTGCCACTCACTCCACACTGCGTGGCAGACGTTCCTCCTGAGCAACGGGATCATCCCGATTTATTTCATTCGAATCGTATCCGCACGATCGATCCCGCCTCTGTGGAGATCGTCTGTGGTAGCCGGATCAGCTCAGGCTCGATACCAGCTGGCAGCGTCGCCAGCTCCTGTTGCAGATTCTTCCCCTTCATCGCCAACAGGCTGCTTCCCGGCTGCACCAGATGTTCAATCAGTTTGAGCATATTGGCGAGACCAGTGAAGGCGCGGGAGATCAACAGATCAAACGGTTCAACCGGCTGATAGGCCTCGAGCCTGGCCTGAACCGGTTCCACATTCTGCAGCCCCAACTCCATCATCGCCTGGCGCACAAAACGAATCTTTTTACCGTTGCTATCCAGCAGCACGAACTGGGTCTGGGGCAGGCAGATCGCCAGCGGGATGCCCGGCAAACCCGCACCTGTGCCCATATCCAGCACCCGTTTGCCCTCTACATAGGGGAGCAATGAGAGGCTGTCGAGCAGATGTCTGTCGATCATCTCCAGCGGATCCCGAACTGCGGTAAGGTTAAATGCCTGATTCCACTTATGCAGCAAGGCATGATAGTGAAGTAACTGATCACTTACATGTTGATCCTGTTGCATGCCGAGTGCTGCAATCCCTTGCGCCAGCTGCTGGGCGTAGCGTTGTTCGCGCTTTTTCCAAGGCATCAGGCGGATCTCCGCTTCAGATGGATTAGTAGCAGCGAGAGCGCCGCCGGGGTGATGCCGGGTATGCGCCCTGCCTGGCCAAGGGTCTCGGGGCGATGGCGCTGGAACTTCTCTCGCACCTCGGCGGAGAGGCCACGCACCTTATCGTAGTCAAAATCGTGCGGTAGCTGCACCGCCTCGTTGTTACGTTGGCGCTCAATCTCATCCCGCTGGCGCTCGATATAGCCGGCATATTTGGCCTGGATCTCCAGCTGTTCACAGACCTGTGGATCCACCACTGCAGGGCCCAGACCGGGCAAATCCATCAGATCAGCATAGCGCACCTCTGGCCGTGCTAGCAGATCAAGCAGGCGGACCTCCCTTGACAATCGCTGCCCCAGCGCCCGCTCCTCTTGCTGCGGATCGAGCCGGTTTGGGTGCAACCAGAGTTCACGCAGACGCTGCTGCTCCCGTTCCAGCAACTCCCTTTTGCGGCAGAAAGTGGCCCAGCGGTGATCGTCAACCAGGCCCAGCTTTCGCCCCTGCTCGGTGAGACGCAGATCCGCGTTGTCCTCGCGCAGCAATAGACGATACTCGGCGCGGCTGGTGAACATGCGGTAGGGCTCACTGGTACCGCGGGTGATCAGGTCATCCACCAGTACCCCAAGATAAGCCTCATCCCTGCGTGGGCACCAGGCCTCCTGTTGTCTGAAAGAGAGCACCGCGTTTGCCCCGGCCAGCAGCCCTTGGGCGGCGGCCTCTTCGTAACCGGTGGTGCCGTTGATCTGACCGGCGAAAAAGAGCCCGGCTATATGGTTGGTCTCGAGCGAGCTCTTTAGCTCCCGCGGGTCGAAAAAATCATACTCGATAGCATAGCCAGGCCGAGTGATGTGGGCCTTGGCAAACCCCTTCATTGAGCGCACCAGCTGTAGTTGCACGTCAAACGGTAGACTGGTGGAGATACCGTTGGGGTAGACCTCGTGGGTATCAAGCCCTTCAGGTTCGATGAAGATCTGGTGCGAATCCTTGTCGGCAAAGCGCACCACCTTGTCTTCGATCGATGGGCAGTAGCGCGGGCCGGTCCCTTCGATCACTCCGGTGAAGAGCGGCGAACGCGACATACCGCCACGGATCAGCTCATGGGTTTGTGCGTTGGTGTGGGCGATGTGGCAGCTGATCTGAGGAGGGTGTTGGTCTGCGGTGCCAAGAAATGAAAAGACAGGCGTCGGATGGTCGCCTGGCTGCTCCTTTAGCTGGCTGTAGTCAATAGTACGACCATCGATGCGCGGTGGCGTGCCGGTCTTGAGACGCTCCACTGTGAAGGGCTGTTCACGCAGTCGCTGGGCAAGGGCATTGGCAGGCGGATCGCCTGCGCGTCCGCCCTGGTGGTTGGAAAGACCAATGTGGATGCGGCCGCTAAGGAAGGTACCGACGGTCAGCACCACCGCGCGACTACGAAACTTGAGTCCCATCTGGGTGGTTACACCAACTACCCGGTTCTGCTCCACCAACAGGTCATCCACTGCCTGCTGAAATAGCTGCAGATTGGGCTGGTTCTCCAACGTATGACGGATTGCCGCCTTATAACGCAACCGATCCGCTTGGGCGCGGGTCGCGCGTACTGCCGGCCCCTTGCGTGAGTTGAGGATGCGAAACTGGATACCACCCAGATCGGTGGCATGGGCCATCACGCCGCCTAAGGCATCGACCTCCTTCACCAGATGCCCCTTGCCGATGCCGCCGATAGCCGGATTGCAACTCATCTGTCCCAGGGTCTCGATATTGTGGGTCAGCAGCAGGGTACGTGCGCCCATACGGGCTGCAGCCAGTGCGGC
Organism: endosymbiont of Riftia pachyptila (vent Ph05); assembly: GCF_000224455.1. Classification (NCBI taxonomy): domain Bacteria; kingdom Pseudomonadati; phylum Pseudomonadota; class Gammaproteobacteria; species endosymbiont of Riftia pachyptila. The sequence goes on along the minus strand of NZ_AFOC01000005.1, from coordinate 33,452 downwards.
TTCAGTACCGGCATGACCGCCACCCACTACAATGACATCAAAGGTCTCGGTGAAGAACATTTTGCATGATCAGAATCTGAAAAGAGAGGGCTATTTTAGCAGTCTCACCAAGCACTACAGCAATACAAAGGGGAACCGAGGGAAATGGCTTCCGATAGGCAGGTGAGATTCTACTCGGTAAGCATGGCGGGATCTGCCTTGAACTCTGTCGTTTGCACTCTAAAGGCCATTTGCTGATCGAAGATATCTCAAGCTGAGGAAGAGGCCTTGGCACATTAGTTCGCTAGGGAAATTTTTGGTGTTACAACCCATAAGTTCGAACAAGCGTAATTATAAAAGGTATTTGTATAGGCATTATTGTTGTTATAAGGCAGGGCAACTATTGTGGATAACTAATTAACTTATTGTTGTATATTGGTTTTTTCACCTAAATCCCTTACGACAACAAGTTATGATCACTAGGATGTTTCGTTTATAAAATGTGAATAACTTTTGTTTAATCTTCCGCCAATAGGATATCCACAGTAACTTGAAGGGGTTCTTAATAGGTTTGCACAGACATCCACGAGTTGTTGAAGACTGTGCAATGGTTAAGGACTCACTCAGTCTGGTAGAGAGAATGAGAGAGGCAGGGGTGTGGTCTCTCTGTTGGTGGATTGAGTGATGCATCGGCTGATGCAGTCAGCTACAGACGTGAAAATATCTGTAGCTTGGCAATGGAGAATGGAGAGAAATGGCAGCTGAACTGCAAAGCATTATCGAACATGCAGGTGAGATTCTGCTCGGTAAGCGCGACAGGATCCGCCTCGCGATCTGCTGCCTGCTGGCCCGGGGGCATCTGCTAATCGAGGATATCCCCGGCGTCGGCAAGACCACTCTGGCCCACACCCTGGCCCATCTGCTGGGTATGCACTATCAGCGCATCCAGTTCACTAGTGATCTGTTGCCGGCGGATATCCTTGGGGTCTCTGTATATGATCGCCAGCGAAGTGATTTTGTCTTCCATCCCGGTCCGATCTTCTCCCAGCTGGTGCTGGCTGATGAGATCAATCGCGCCACACCCAAGGCGCAGAGTGCCCTGCTGGAGGCGATGGAGGAACGCCAGGTAACGGTGGAGGGTGAGACCCGTGCTCTACCGCAGCCATTTTTTGTCATCGCTACCCAGAACCCCTCACACCAGATCGGCACCTTCCCGCTGCCGGAGTCACAGCTCGACCGCTTCACCATGCGCATCGGCATCGGTTATCCCGATCGCGCTGCTGAGCGGCAGCTGCTGAGCGGGATTGATCGGCGTAGCCTGCTGGAGCGAAGCCAGCCTCTGCTGTCGCCCGAACAGCTAGAGGCGTATCAACAGCAAGTTGCATCGATCCATATCTCCGAGGCGCTGCTCGACTACTGCCAGAATCTGCTCGCCTACAGTCGCAGTGCCGAGCCCTTTCGTCAGGGGCTATCGCCCCGGGCCGGCCTTGCGATGCTGCAGACGGCACGGGCCTGGGCGATGCTTGAGGGGAGGAACCATGTGCTGCCGGAAGATCTACAGGCGGTGCTGCCGGCCACCATCGGTCATCGTCTCTTCCTGACCGGTGAGGAGGAGGGCGATGGTGGCGCTGTCTCGCTGCTGCTCGAGTCGGTGGCAGTAGATTGAGCGATGTTCCACTCGCTTAAAGCCTATTGGCGCGTTCATATCCGCCGTTCGGCCAGACCACAATCTGATGGCTCTTTTCAGGTTGGCTTGCGCAACATCTACATTCTACCCAGTCGGGAGGGGCTGGTGATGGCGTTGCTGTTGCTGCTGATGCTGATCGGCTCGGTCAACTACGGCAGCAATCTGGGCTATCTGGCGACCTTCTTCCTCGGTGGGATATGGATCGTTAGCCTGTTTCATACCTGGCGCAACCTGTTCCAGCTGAAGATTCTCTCCGTCCGTGGCGGGCCGGTCTTTGCCGGTAACATGGCACGCTTTGAGCTGTTAATCCAAAATCCGGATAGCAATCCCCACCCGGCGGTGAGACTGGGCCTCAAATTGGGGCCACAGCAGGCCGCTACTATCGATGCTGCCAGCGACTACACTTATGCAATTGATCTGCCGGCGCCGCAGCGCGGTCGGCTCAAGCTGCCCGAACTGACTCTCTCCAGCCTCTATCCACTCGGACTCTTCTATGCTTGGTGTTATCTGCCGCTCGATGCAGCCTGCATCGTCTATCCGAAGCCCGCCGGACAGGGTGAACCCTCCGCTCTGCATCTGCTGAAACGAGAGGGCAGGGGCCCACAGGGGCAGGGGGTTGATGACTTCATCGGACACCGACGCTATCAGCCTGGCGACCCGCCCGCTCGCATCGACTGGAAGGTGCATGCGCGTGATAAGGGGATGCAGAGCAAACGCTTTGCTGGCAGCCAGGGGGGTGGTGACTACCTGTTTGACTGGGATCGGCTTGAGGCGATGGATATCGAGGTACGCCTCAGCCTGCTGACCCGCTATCTTCTATGGTGCGAAAAGCGCCAGCTCAACTACGGTTTGTGCCTGCCCGGCTTTTACTCGCCGATAGGGCGGGGTGAGCAGCAGCTGCAGCGCTGTCTCACCGCACTGGCAGATTTTCCAGGATGATACGCTCTCAACCCCTGCAGCGGGTGATCGGCTCACGCAGTCTGCTGGCGCTGCTGCTGCTCTCCACACTCAGTGCACTGCCCCATGCACGCCATATGGAGGTGGCTGTCAGCCTCTTTTTTATCGTCATCGTGCTGTGGCGTTTCGCTGCGCACTCCTACGCCAGGCTGCAGCCTGGCCGCTTCCTGCTGTTGATTATCACCATCTTTGGAACCTGGCTGGTCTACAGCAACTATCAGACTCTGCTCGGTCGGGAGGCCGGGGTTGCACTACTCTGTGTGATGCTTGGCTTGAAGCTGATGGAGATGAAACAGGGTAGGGACATCTATGTGGCAGTCTATATCAGCTTTTTTGTCATCATTACTCAGTTCATCTACGATCAGAGCTTTCTGCTCGCCGCCTACCTGTTTCTGTTGATGTTGGGGCTGATTGCGATCCTGAATCTGAGCAACCGGCTACAGTCGGATGAGGATATCTGGCAGATTGTTCGTACTACGCTACGGCTTGCCTTGCAGGCGCTACCGCTGGCGCTGTTGCTATTTCTACTCTTTCCCCGCGTCAGCACCCCCCTGTGGCAGTTCTTTGTCGATAAATCGGGCGGTGTAACCGGGCTCGATGAGCATGTTAGCCCCGGTAGTGTCAGCCGCCTGAGTCAGTCCCAGGCAATCGCCTTTCGGGCCCACTTCGACGGTGAACTGCCCGCCGCCAAGTCGCGCTACTGGCGGGCGTTGGTGCTCTGGGATAGCGATGGGATCAGCTGGCACAATCAACAGAGCAAGCATCGCCCCCTCGCCAAGGGTGTTATTCAACCCCTGGCCCCAGCCATCGATTACGAGGTGTTTGTCGAGCCCCACTATCGCAAGTGGCTGTTTGCTCTCGACCTCCCTGCACTCGCCCCCAGCGGTGCACGCCTGACGGAGACATTTCAGCTGGTTGCCGATAAAGCAGTCGATCGAGAGATCAACTATCGCCTTAGCTCCTATCTCGACTACAAAACCTCCCCGTTGAAAGAACATCAGCTCGCACGGGCATTGCAACAGCCCGACAACATTACTCCGCGCATGTCACAGCTGGTGGCAGACTGGCGCAAGCTGGCTGGGGATGATCGACAGTTGATTGCTGCGGCCCTCGAATTCTTTCATAGCAGACCCTTTGTCTACACTCTCAATCCACCCCTCTACGGAGAAAACCCTACGGATCAGTTTCTGTTTGAGGGACGCCAGGGATTTTGTGAACACTACGCCAGTAGCTTCGCTCTACTGATGCGCATCGCGGGGATACCGAGCCGGCTGGTAATCGGCTATCTCGGTGGGGAGTACAATCCGGTCGGCAACTATCTGATCCTGCGCCAGTCCGACGCCCACGCCTGGGTAGAGGTCTGGCTGGCGGATAGTGGTTGGGTGCGGATCGATCCAACCACAGCGGTTGCTCCGGAGCGTCTCCTCAGCTCTATCTCAACCGCCAGGCGGGGTATTGGCGAACCGGTGTTATTTCGTATCTCTGAACAGAGTCTGCTGGGCCAGTTGGGCAACCGGCTGGTATTGGCGTTGGACGCGGCTAACATGGGCTGGCGACGCTGGGTGGTGGGCTACAGTCGTGCGCGTCAGTTCAATCTGATGCGTTCTCTGGGCATTGAGCTCAGGGGCATGCGCCAGTGGATGCAGCTGCTGCTTGCTGTGATGGCAATTGTGCTGGCGACACTTGCGCTGTTCATTATTACCCGGGGCCGTGCAGGCAGCGACCCTGTGCTGAAGGCTTATCAGCGTTTCTGTAGAAAGCTTCAGCGTGTGGGTATCCATCGACTGCGCAATGAGGGACCGCTCGATCTTGCGAAACGGATTGCCCAGCAGCGACCGGAGCTGGCCAGCCAGACGATGGAGATAATCCGTCTCTATATCGCTTTGCGCTATCAACCGCATACGCGAGACACCTCAAACGCACGCTTTTTCCAGCAGGTGCGGCGTTTCCATCCAGGCCGCGAGCGTTGACTATTTGCCGATGCAGAAGCTGGAAAAGATCCGGCCCAACAGGTCGTCGGCACAAAATTCACCGGTGATCTCGTTCAATGCCTGCTGGGCCTGACGCAGCTCTTCGGCGAGGATCTCTCCAGCGGTAAATTGCTTGAACTGCTGGTTGCCCCGCTCCAAGGCTGTGGCGGCGCGCTGCAGTGCATCCAGGTGGCGGCGCCGCGCCATGAACTCACCCTCACTCGATTCGCCAAATCCGACACTCTGCTTCAGATGCTGCCGGAGCAGCTCCATACCGGCACCACTTTTTGCTGAGAGTGCCAGTTCGGTGATCCCATTATTGCTCTTTATCGATGGAGCGAGTTCTGTTAGATCGATTTTGTTGCGTACCAGGGTTAGCGGTACGCCGGCTGGCAGGGTAGCGCGGTCGAGCTCAAGATGTTGAGGGTCGGTCTGATGGTCAAAGATCCAGAGGATCCGGTCGGCCTGCTCGATCTCCTGACGGGCGCGGCGAATGCCTTCGATCTCTACCGGATCTTCACTGTCGCGGATGCCTGCAGTGTCGATGATGTGGAGCGGCAGGCCATCGATCTGGATCTGTTCACGGAGTAGGTCACGGGTGGTACCTGGAATATCGGTGACGATTGCCCGCTCCTCCCCCGACAACTGGTTCAGCAGACTCGATTTACCAGCGTTGGGGCGGCCGGCGATCACCAGGGTCATGCCGTCACGCAGCAGGCGTCCAGTATTGGCCGACTGGATTAACTGCGCCAGCTGCTCGGTGAGGGTTTTGAGATCGTTTGCAACCCGGCCATCGGAGAGAAAATCGATCTCCTCTTCCGGGAAGTCGATGGCCGATTCGACATAGATTCGTAATTCGATCAGTTGTTCCACTAAGGCGTGGACACGCTCAGAGAAGACACCTTGTAGGGTGCGGCCTGCCAGCCGTGCAGCCGATACAGTACGTGCTTCGATTAGGTCGGCCACTGCCTCAGCCTGGGCCAGATCGATCTTTCCATTGAGAAAGGCGCGCTCGGTAAACTCACCAGCGCGTGCCGGGCGTATGCCTAGATCGAGGATGCGCTGCAGGAGCAGGTCGAGGATCACCGCACCGCCGTGGGCCTGAAACTCAAGCACATCCTCGCCAGTGAAGGAGTGGGGGGCGGGAAAATAGAGCAGGATGCCGGTATCGATTACCGAACCGTCCTGATCATGGAAGGGACGGTAGCTGGCAAGACGAGGTTGCGGCAGTTTGCCTGCCAGGGCCTCGGCAACCCGTTTGCAGTCTGCTCCTGAGACGCGCACGATGCCGACCCCACCACTACCGGGTGGGGTGGCAACCGCTGCAATGGTGTCTCGCGGTTGCATTATGATGATGCAACTGGACGAGTTAACTTCCGCCCTGTTCGATCTTGCGTGTGATGTACCACTGCTGGGTGATCGAGACAATGTTGTTCACCACCCAGTAGAGCACTAGTCCGGCCGGGAAGAAGGCAAAAAAGATGGTGAAGATGAAAGGCAGGCTCATCATAATTTTCGCCTGCATCGGGTCAGGTGGCGCCGGGTTGAGTTTCTGCTGGATGAACATGGAGACACCCATGATCAGCGGCAGCACGAAGTAGGGGTCTTTGGCTGAGAGGTTATCGATCCACAGCATGAAGGGTGCGTGGCGCATCTCGACACTCTCCAGCAGTACCCAGTAGAGGGCGATAAACACAGGGATCTGCACCACGATAGGCAGACAGCCTCCTAGTGGATTGACCTTCTCTGTCTTGTAGAGGTCCATCATTGCCTGGTTGAGGCGCTGCTTATCATCACCGTAGCGGTCCTTCAGGGCCTGCAATCGTGGCGTCAACTTGCGCATATTCGCCATCGATTTGTAGCTGGTCTCTGAAAGTTTGTAGAAGATCGCCTTGATAAGGATAGTTAGAATAATTATCGCCCAGCCCCAGTTACCCACCACCTGGTGGATCTGCTTCAGCACCCAGTGAATCGGTACGGCGATCACTGTCAACCAACCGTAGTCGACAGTCAGTTCCAAGCCTTTTGCGATGGGCTCCAGCACATCCTGAAGTTTGGGACCGACAAACAGTTTTCTGTCAAATGACCGAGTCTCTCCCGCAGCAACAGTTGTGGAAGGCGAATAGCTTCCGAGCAGATACCGTCCGCCGGGCAAGCTATTACTATAGAAATGCTCGATTTGTTCTGCCGGTGGGATCCATGCACTAACGAAATAGTGCTGAATCATCGCAGTCCAGCTTTCTGCTGAGTCTAGGTTGAGGCTCTTTTCAGCCATTTCCTCGAAAGTGATCTTGCTGTATTTATCATCAATCGTGTAGTAAACACCGCCAGTGTAGCTGTAGGTGGTAAATCTGCTGCCTTCAGTCGGCTCAGTGCGTTGCAGTTGCGAGTAGTCCCTGGCTGTCCAGGACTCCTCTCCGCCATTTACCACCTGATGCCTAACATCAATAAGATAGCTTCCACGATGAAAGATAAACTCCTTCTTTACGGTAATGCCGTTCGGACCACTCCAGAGCATGGAAACCTTTAGCTCATCTTCTCCCTCAGTTAACTTGAAGGATTGCTGGTCGATCTTATAAATAGCATCGTGATTCGGTGCGCTTTCAGGGTTAACACCGAGCAGGCCGGACTGGGCTATATAGAAGGTATCCGCTGCAGGCGAGAAGAGTTGAACCTTCACATCGGGTTTTTTGTTGTCTACTGCATAATCGAGTAGCTCTAACCGCTGAATTGTTCCGCCACGTGTTGAGATTTCCGCTTTAACAAGGTCAGTCTCTACATAGACAATATCTGCCACTGTTGATCCAGCCTGATCATCGCTCGATGTTGTCGCAGATAATTCGGCTTTTACTGATGCAGTGGGAACTCCAGAATCGTCCAAGGTGGCTGAGGGTACCGATTCTGTGGTGCGTGGAATCGACTCTACGGTAGGTTTTGCCCCATAATCGTCCATCCAGGCCTGATAGATCATCAATCCCAAAAACGCAGCAATGAAAGACAGGAAAAGTCTTTTGTTATCCATGGAACTTCTTATTAACTGATTCAGGAACGGGATCGACACCACCTTCATGCCAAGGATGGCATCGTGATATCCGCTTAATAGAGAGCCATAAACCGTACAAGGTGCCATGTTTTTGCACAGCTTCAACGGCGTATGAGGAGCAACTGGGGTAAAAACGACAATGATTGCCGAGAAACGGACTTAAAGCAACCTGGTAGATGCGAATCAGAAAGGTGATGATTGACCGCATTTCTCTATCAATACTCGCCAGTGCTTCGAAAGTGACACAAAATAGCGGCGATTCCTTGTCTCTGGTATGAAGCGCTTGTTAAGTACAACGATATCCATGCCCGATAAGAGAGTCTGACTCTCCCGAAAACTCTCTCTTATAAGCCGCTTTAGATGGTTTCTGTCAACTGCACGACGACATCTCTTCTTTGAGATCGCTAAGCCAAGCCGTGCACGCCCCAAGCCGTTATTCCTTGCAAGGACGGTAAAATAGACGTCTGCAGATCTTTTGCCACTACTAAAAACCCGGCGAAAATCACCGGGCTTTAGCAGTCTGCAATTGCGTGGCAGCGCCAACAAAACAGTCGACGAAGCTGAATCTGCTTCAAGGGATAAGACGAGCACGTCCCTTGGAGCGACGAGCCTTTATTACTTTACGGCCGTTTTGCGTAGCCATTCGCGTACGAAAACCATGGGTACGGACGCGTTTCAGGTTGCTAGGTTGAAATGTACGTTTCATCACACTGTTCCAGCGTTAATTATGAGCCTCCACCCAACAACGAGCAGAGAAAAAAGAGGCGCAGCCTACATGGCATTGAGCGTAGTTGTCAAGGTGAAATCCATGCTCTAATGACTGAGTTATGAGTAAACTGTGGATAACTTCTGTATCTGTGGTTAAAAATCTACGGTATACTTCAAAGAACATCTTTCTGCCAAACGATGTAACGTACTGAAATACAAGAACAACCTAAGTTACTACATCATCGGCTGTACATTTCGGAGCTACAACGTGGATCTTTGGCAACAATGCCTCCATCATCTCGAAAGAAAACTTCCTGCTCAACAGTTCAACACTTGGATCCGTCCTCTACAAGCAGAAGAAAGCACCACAAAAATCAGGTTGCTAGCACCGAATACTTTTGTGCTCGATTGGGTACGTAATCACTACATTAAGATCATCAACAGTTACCTTGATGAAATATGCAAGGATGAGCGTCCAATAGTTGAAATTATAATTGGCACTAGAAAAAAACCTACCCAATTACCTGATAGATCTGTAAAAAAACAAGCCACCATTGAAAGAAGCGACAAGCTAGAATCTGTATCTGCAATCGAATCAAATCTAAATCGCAGCTTTACATTTGAATCTTTTGTTGAAGGAAAATCGAATCAACTTGCTCGTGCTGCGTCCATGCAGATTGCCTCTAATCCTGGAAAAGCATATAACCCTCTCTTTATATATGGAGGTGTAGGCCTGGGAAAAACACATTTGATGCATGCGGTTGGTAACGCTATCCTCTCTGAAAATCCTAATGCTAAGGTCCTATATCTTCACTCTGAACGATTTGTCGCTGATATGGTTAGAGCCCTTCAGCACAATAAGATTGATGAATTCAAAAAAAGATATCGGTCAGTAAATGCGCTTCTGATTGATGATATCCAGTTCTTTGCCGGTAAAGAGAGATCACAAGAAGAATTTTTTCATACATTTAACGCACTTTTTGAATCCCAACAACAAATTATTCTTTCTAGTGACCGTTTTCCAAAAGAAGTCAAAGGATTGGAAGAGCGTCTTAAATCCAGGTTTGGTTGGGGGCTGACAGTCGCAATCGAACCGCCAGATCTTGAAACAAGGGTCGCTATACTTAAGAGTAAAGCCTTACAGTTAAATGTAGAGCTGGGGGACGAAGTTGCCTTTTTTATTGGCAAGAAGATTCGCTCAAACATCCGTGAATTAGAAGGAGCATTGCGAAGAGTTGTAGCAAATTCAACTTTTACAGGGAAAGAAATAAGTATTGAGTTTTCAAAAAACGCACTTCGAGACATGCTTGCGGCACAAGCTAAACAAGTAACTATCGAAAACATTCAAAAAACGGTATGTGAATATTTTCAAATCCGGACCTCAGATTTACTTTCTGCAAAACGAAGTCGTTCAATTGCCCGGCCACGCCAAATTGCAATGACATTAGCAAAAGAACTTACAAACCATAGTCTCCCGGAGATAGGATCTGCATTCGGCGGGCGAGATCATACAACAGTTATACATGCAAATAAAAAAATAAATGAGTTACGTGATAGTGATCCAAGAATTGCTGAGGATTACTCTAACCTCTTAAGAACTCTTTCAAGTTAATATGGCAAAGTTCTAGAAAGATAAAATATTGGAAAATGTCCATAATTTATTGACAAAAAGCATGCTAACTCATAACAATTTTCAAAATTAGCAGGTAGAAAAACAAGTAAAACAATTACTTATAAAGCAATCTTACATGCTATCTACCTAATAATTAATTATATATTAGGCATCAATATGAGTATAAAAATGAAGCTACAAATCAATCGGGAACATCTACTTCTTCCACTCCAAAAAATTACTGGGGTTGTAGAAAAGAGGCAAACACTTCCAATCCTTGCAAATGTATTATTTCAAGCCAAGCATAATCAGTTGATCATGACAGCAACAGATCTAGAGATTGAAATGCGTACTTATTTAGATATCGACTGCAGTGATGAGTTTGAGTTCACTATACCGGCCCTAAAGCTACTAAGCATATGTAAATCTTTACCAGATGGTTCAACTTTAAATATTGAGGAAAAGAATGATAGGGTAAATATCTCTACAGGTAACAACAGATTTTCATTAAGTTTGTTACCAGCGAATGATTATCCATCGATCCAATCTTCATCAAGTAATATTTCCTTTGAAGTCCAACAAGGTATATTAAGGAAACTTATTGCAAATACGCAGTTTGCAATGGCACAACAAGATGTACGGTATTACCTAAATGGTCTTCTGCTAGAAATCAGTAATGGAATTATAAAAACTGTTGCAACAGATGGGCATCGTTTGGCCTTTAGTCAAATAAAGGCTATCGAAAATTATGAACTTAAAACGCAATTGATTATCCCACGAAAAGCAATTATTGAATTGTATCGTTTACTCGATGAATCAGAAAATACTATTCGATTTGAAGTCTCGTCGAATTATGTTCGTGTCCATTTGGATAGAACAATATTCACATCAAAGTTAATTGATGGCGTATTTCCTGACTATGAAAAAGTTATACCGAAAAATAATGAAAATAAACTTGTGATGGATAAATCTGAATTAAAGAAATCACTACGGCGAGCATCGATTCTTTCTAATGAAAAGTATAAAGGGATAAAATTAGAGATAAAGGAGGACCGCGTTCAAATAATAGCTAATAATCCTGAACAAGAAGAAGCAAAAATTGAAATAGACCTTGATTATTCCGGAAAGGAATTAAACATCGGTTTAAATGTAAACTATCTGTTAGATGTTTTAAATGCAATAATTGAGTCTAACATTACTATTGAATTCAAAAATAAAGATAGCAGTATCCTAGTATATGGGGCTGAAAACCCAGATAGCAAATACGTCATAATGCCGATGAGAATATAGTATTTATCGCGCTGTCCGGTTTGTTTTCAGCGGTAGAAAGTAAAAGCGGTATTTTTCAAGCTAGTTGCCGTCTTTTTAATACGCTGCTTGTTTTATCCGTCGATCAGCGTGCTCGGGATTCAGCGAAACAGTGCCGATAGGTGAAAAATCCCTGTGTGTCCAGATTAACGCCACTGATGCTTCGCCTTGGCCTGAGCATATACTTGATCTGGTAATCCCTCTATTTTTAGCTGGTCTCAAGAGTAGAGGTTAGGCTACCAAGGCCAATTTCTGTTTTGGGGTGATGCCGCCTAAGGCCATATTCGGCCGCTTATGATTGTAGGTCCATAACCAGCGGGCCGCAAAATCCTGGTCTTCAGCCAATCATAACGCACTGTTCTATTGTAAGGTCCAATGTATCCATTTTGTTGCGGGTTAGCCGGTTGTATGTAGTCAAGACAGATGCCTCGCTTTTCAGTCCACGCCTGTAGGGTGCCACTGATGTATTCTGGTCGGATGGCCGCTGGTTGTGGCCACGCCACTCGATGATGTGCTCCAAGGCTCGGATCACGCGCCCGGGCCTGGCAATGAGAAATCCACCTCAATGCCCAATCCTTCCCGGTAGAAGTCATCAATCACATGGAACAACCGAAAGCTTCGACCGTCCGTGAGCTGGTCGTGCATGAAATCCATCGACCAAACAGTGTTGATCATTGTTGGTACCGCCAGTGGTTCCGGTTTCTCACGCACGATTCGCTTCTTTGGCTTGATTCGTAAATTCAGCTCCAGCTCACGGTAGATGCGGTACACTCGTTTGTGATTCCAGCCAAAGCTTTTGACGTCCGTAGATACAGGAAACACAAACTAAAACCCCAATTGCGCTGATTATAAGTAAGACGTATCAGCAATTCGCAATCTCGGCGTTCTCATCGGACAGCTTCGGTTGATAACGGTAGCATGTCTTGCTGATCGTGAAGGCGGTGGATACCAGACGCACATTGATCGAGCGTTCCGTCATGACGGTCTTTGCCATCTCGCGCCGACGAGATGGATTCACCACTTTTTTGCCAGTACTTCCTGGACAATCTCCGCCTTGAGCCGTTCCTCGGTATACATCTTCTTCAAACGCCGGTTCTTCTCTTCCAGTGCTTTCAATCGGGACATCATAGAGGCATCCATACCACCGTACTTCGAACGCCATTTGTAGAAGGCAGCGCTACTCATGCTGTGCTCCGCTCAGTTTACTGAGAAAATTCTACTTTTGAGCGCAACTGTTTTTCGGGGGAGTTACCGGAGCTTTCGGGCACTCGATCCCACTGCTTCGTCGACCCATCCCAGCAGTTGCGCCGCTTCGGGTACGAAGTCACTCGGCCTCGTTGTCCTCCCAGAGGGCATCCAGCTTTTCTCGCAGCACCAATACGCTGCCCTTTTAGCCAGGTCCTTCTCCTTGCGTCTGAGATCCCGTTCGAGTGTTTGATTCGCTGCTTGTCCCGCTTCGCCTCACGCTGCCTCTGCTTCCCCGTCGACTGAGTACCTTGTAGACAGGCTTCTTTCCTTCGTCTTATCTGCTCAGGGTAGGGCACTTTGCTGCGACAATATCCACTGACTTCCGGCTCGATCGTTGAGGTGGTCTCTACCACTGCGCCAATTTTGCCTCCGGTGATCACGCTTCTGTCCGTTTTTCGATGCCTGGCACTGGAGCTCTTCGTTCTTTGGCTTGCTTTCGCCAATTGTATAGTGACGGTTCTGAAATTCCCTCTTCCTTTGCCACCTCCGACACGAGATGGCCGTTCGACGGCAATAACTTCCGCATTACCGATGCTATATGTTCTTCTGAGCAATCAGGAATTTGCTCCTCTTTCTGGCCCTTGTCTGCTCTCATTGCCCCATCACGGGGAGGTGACAACTATCCTGATACAGAGGGGGGTATCCCCATGCAAAGCGTGCCACCGAGGCCATGGGTGAGATGGGCTTTCTACTCGTGTTCAAGAGCGTGTTGCGCCATGATCACTGGGCAGATTATTGCTCCTGCAAAATCTGCATTTCCACAATGAATGATGGTCAAGTCGTACTACCATAAGAATGCATCCATGCCCTGTGCAATGCCCATCACCTCTGTAAGCTTGCGAGGGCCTTGAGACAAGATCACCAGCAGTGGGCAAAGGATATAACCAATATCAGAATAGCGGTACAGGGTGCTGGTGGTCAGTTAACATCAAATATGTCCGAACTATGGTGCCAGCGATATCGAAAACCAATTGAAAAGCAGTGGTTGAATGTCCGCCGTCCGCTGAAAAAGGCAACGAAAAGGGAAATGTGGCAGGTTCAAATGATCAAAAGCCAGAAACTTACTGGAGCGATTACGAGACTTCGAGCAAGATGTCCTGTGCTTCATGGATGCGGAGAAAGTTCTCTTTACCGATAATCAAGGTAAAAACGATCTGGTATGGCAAAGGTGCAGCGGAAGCTCTCCAATTGTTTGAGATTCATGGAAGGGACAAAAATCTTTTGTCGAGTTCGAAGTTACCTGTCAACTTACTGAAAGTAGGGCATGACGGCCACACAAACACTGATGCTGCATTTTCAGGAGAAGAACCCACAGCTCAGGAAGTTGAATGAGGCTAATGTAGCCGACCCTGACAGAATGGGCTGAATAATTACATTCATGGTCCCGTTTGTACTATGGGCTGGAGCACATCAGCGGCGTAGGCCATACTGGTTTGGGCTGAGAAATGCGGCATCCGTCTGGACTACACTCGCTCGGCAGGTCGCCGTAAAATCCATAAACGGAACGCTAAACCGAACGGTGGCCATGATTGGTTGGTCCGATATTTGTTTGGCGCCATTGCTGAGGTTAAGGGTTTTGCGACCGCTGGTTGTGGACCTGCAATCATGAGTGCTCGAGCACGGCCTTTGGTGGTATAACACTAAAATAGAAATTAGCCTTGGCGATCCAACCGCTGCCATACCCTCTCATATAGGAAAAAGTTTATCCACTTTGCACGCCACTCAAATCCATGGAGCACGGGCGTTCTTTGCGCTGCTAAAGCAATAGTAGAAAAGACCGAAGCTAAAATCCTGCAATGTTTCACGTGGAACAGTAAGTACAGGTAAAGTCTTTTTGAATATATTAGAATCGCTGAATAGGGCCTAGCTTCTTGGATGCCCCCCGATTCAGTGAAAGCCATCCGAGCCTGAGGCATATTTGGGAACGCCCTCAAATGGCTCGATGTGAGCGCCTTGGGTGCAATATTGAGTTTCAATGGGTCCCGATGCCCATCATTTTTCTTGATGGCGGAGGTGTTTTCTTAGCATCATTTCACCCAGCTCCGCTGTTGAGCAAAGGCTCCACGAGCCCAGACACAGAAATGTCCTCCACTGAAATCTTGCTGTCTGCCTTGGAGCTTATGGGTTATCGCGATCGCACTCTGTAGATGGCGCCCGGAGCCAGGAGGATTTCAGCGAGGGAAGACCGTTGGTGCCGATAAGAAAGCCTCCAGACTTGGGCGCAACTATATCGCCCTGTTTCACGACTTGGGGATTATAAGTCTGTGAGCGGTGCGGCTACAAAACCGTCGAGCGTTTCACTGAAGACCTAAAGATCCATCAAGGTGGTCCGCACGATCCTGGCGCCTGCTCCGATATATCCAAAGCCTTTATCAAGGGCGCCAGCACCTATCTGCCCAACGCTGAACTGAGCTTTGATCGCTTTCACATTGTTCAGCTAGCCAACAAGGCTAAGGCTGTCGATGAAGGCAGGTGGAATAGGTCAAAGAGGCGCTATGTGAAATTCTCTCTACCCTGCTGATGCTCGACAATGCCAACAAGAATGCTCATGAAGTGGCAGAGCTGGGCACGTCGATGCCGGGTTCCCCAGATAAAGAAGATGGTGGCCACTATCAAGGCGTACCTCTCCGGTATCCTCAATGGATCCACAGTGCAACTGAGTAATGGATGTGTGGAGGCACCAACTCGCTGATTTAGGCCGTCAAAGCGAGAGCTAGAGGTTACTGGGCCTCCCGTAGCCTGATTGCGATAGCTTACCTGATTGCCGGAAAGCTCAGCCATCTACCTGATCCCCCTTTACGAGGCCGAGCTTATGCTGAGCAGGTGCCCACACAATCCTGGAAAGAGCCTAAAGTATTGTTACAGATACTGCATGGGGAGGTGGCGGAATGGGTATGCAAGTTGGTGCGTGAGACTTGTGAGACATTTGAGATGTGCATTGTGCGAGGGGTGGTGAGTAAAGGCCATGCCCACATATTGGTGAGCGAACTGCTGAGTCTTGTGCCGGGAGAATTATAAGGTGCACCAAGGGACGAACGTCTGAAGAGTTTTCCTATTTAAAGAAACGGTGCTGGGGAAGGCATTTTGGGCGAAGAAATACTTCTGTGCCACGGCCCGGCAGATGACCGAAGAATTGATCAAGGAGTGTTTGGATCATCATTTTGAGCCGAATTCTAGCGATATTTTTCGGATGGAGCCCGACTAGACGCATCGTTCAGTCGACGCGAATCCGTACCTTTAGTCCGTAACCCAAATCCTCCTGCCTTGGCCGGTGGCTGTTTAGTGATGAAGACGGGTATTCCCGGCGAATCAACAGTCGACTAATAACCATGAGCGATCAAGTATAACTCTTATCGAATCCCCCATAACCTCTTGTTTTAAAGATAAAAATAACCGCTCTTTTGCCTGTCTTAACGTTAGCAAATTTGTGTAGATGCTGCGCGATAGCGCAGTACCACCAGCGGTGTGGGAGCCTCCTAGCAGACAGCGCATTGAGATAGAAGCTAGCCCTCACGGTTAGGCTCCATTTCTAATCTGCGTAATAAATGGGGGATTACTAATGTGTTTTGTCGTAAACTGTCTAAACTTAGATACTGGCGCTCCGTTCCAGGCACATCTTACGTTTCAGCGTCCCACCCATAAGCCAAGGCGTCCCGAAGGAAGTACCCTTGGGGTGTAGGCGCGGTCCGTAAGGAATGCTGTGCCCTCTCCAAGAGGCCGCAACGCCGCCTTGCTCATGGGCGGGACTCGCTAGGTGCGTCTAAGCGCGCTGTGAAATGTAAGGTGTGTTTGGGACGAAGTAGTAGTTTGTATTGGTAAAAAAGTCTACATGCCCATCATAACTCGAGTGCTTTTATTCAGTTTTTCAATTAGTTGAATGGGGTTCTTTTCTAATGTCCTACGGTTCGTCAAATATTAAAGTTCTTAAAGGCTTGGATGCCGTTCGCAAGCGTCCGGGAATGTATATTGGAGATACTGACGACGGGACAGGGCTTCATCATATGGTGTTCGAGGTTGTGGACAACTCAATTGATGAGGTACTTGCTGGTTATTGTGATGAGATTAAAGTAGTAATCCACTCTGATCAGTCTGTGAGTGTCTCAGATAACGGGAGAGGAATTCCTGTAGATATTCACCTAGAGGAAAATCGCTCGGCAGCAGAAGTGATAATGACGGTTCTGCATGCTGGTGGAAAATTCGATGATAACTCTTATAAGGTTTCTGGCGGGCTTCATGGCGTTGGGATATCAGTGGTTAATGCCCTTTCAGATTCGTTAGTACTTACAATTAAACGCCAAGGAAAAGTCTGGCAACAAGAATATTCTCGTGGTGAGCCTGTGTTCCCACTTAAGTCAATCGGGGATACAGAAAAAACAGGAACTACGGTTTGCTTTAAGCCAGCAAAAGAAACGTTCTCAAATATTGAATTCCATTACGATATCCTTGCAAAGCGGTTGCGAGAATTGTCATTCCTGAATTCAGGAGCGCGCATCATTCTGCGTGAGGAGTCGTCTGGAAAAGAGGATGTTTTTGAGTACAAGGGCGGCATTCTAGCTTTTGTTGAACACCTCAATAGAAATAAAACACCGATTCATAAGAAAGTATTCCACTTTTCAACTGATAAGAATGATGTTGGTGTTGAAGTGGCGCTACAGTGGAATGAGTCTTATCAGGAAAATATTTTCTGCTACACAAACAATATTCCTCAACGAGATGGTGGTAGTCACCTTGCGGGATTTAGAGCAGCGCTGACAAGAACGCTTAATCAATACATTGAGAAAGAAGGCGTCCTGAAAAAACATAAAGTAAATACATCTGGAGATGACGCAAGGGAAGGCTTGACAGCAGTTCTATCAGTTAAAGTGCCTGATCCAAAGTTTTCATCTCAGACGAAAGATAAATTAGTTTCATCTGAGGTTAAAGCGATTGTAGAAGGGGTGGTGACTGAATATTTGAATGAATTTCTGCTTGAAAATCCATCTGATGCAAAGGTAATTGTTGGGAAGATGGTGGAAGCTGCCAGGGCTAGAGAGGCAGCGCGGAAGGCGCGGGAGATGACACGCCGCAAGGGTGTCTTAGATATTGCAGGACTTCCTGGAAAGCTTGCTGATTGTCAGGAAAAAGATCCAGCTCAATCAGAACTATATTTGGTTGAGGGTGATTCAGCAGGAGGATCGGCCAAACAGGGTAGGGATCGCAGATATCAGGCAATACTCCCACTTAAAGGCAAGATATTGAATGTCGAGAAGGCTCGTTTTGACAAAATGCTGTCCTCAGCGGAAGTGGGTACCTTGATCACCGCGCTTGGGTGTGGAATTGGGAGAGAAGAGTTTAATCCAGATAAATTACGTTACCATCGTGTGATCATTATGACCGATGCTGATGTTGATGGCGCTCATATCCGCACACTGTTATTGACCTTCTTTTACAGGCAAATGCCTGAATTAATCGAACGTGGCCATATTTATATCGCTCAGCCTCCGCTATTCAAGATAAAAAAAGGCAAACAAGAGCAATATCTGAAAGATGAATCTGACCTCAATAGCTATTTTTTGCAAACTGCGCTTGAGAATTCGGCGATATATGTCACAGCTGATGCACCTCCACTAAGTGGAAGTGCATTGGAAGATTTGTGTCAGTCCTATCTGGTTGTTAAATCGACTATAGATAGATTGTCTCGACGCTATGACGAAGAATTGTTGGAAAAGCTCATCTACGTTCGAAGACTTGATGCATCGTTAGTTGAAAACCAAGAGGCAATGGATGGCTGGTTGGCCGATCTATTGCCTATGCTCAACAGTGATCTCGGTATCTCTGAATCCTGCGAGCTGAAGTGGTTAAACGAATCGGAGACAGGGACTGGAGAAGCAGGGCTGCTGGTTGAACGAAAAGTTCATGGCATATCAACGGATAAGTTTATTCCAGCCGATTTTTTTGCTACGGTTGAATACCGAAATATTATTGAATTGGGTGAAAAACTATCAGGATTGCTTGATGACGATGCGTTTGTTCAAAGGGGCGAGAAAAAACATCCGATCAGTAGTTTTCGGCAGGCACTTGAATGGTTGATGGAGGAGGCAAAGCGTGGCCAGCATGTCCAGCGCTACAAAGGCCTTGGTGAGATGAATCCCGAACAGTTGTGGGAGACGACAATGAATCGAGAATCAAGACGTCTTCTGCTGGTGAATATTGAAGATGTTGTTGCTTCAGATGAGGTGTTTACTACCCTGATGGGCGATCAGGTTGAACCTAGAAGAGAGTTTATTGAGGCGCATGCACTCTCGGTTGAAAATCTTGATGTCTGAATGTAGTGGGAGTAGTGACTAAAAAGCGAGTATCTACTGACCGCTAGTACGCTGGGGTAGTAGATCTATAGTAGATTCAATCCACTCTTCGACTTCGGAATTGATCTCCGTGGCGCTTTTACCCTGTGTTTTGATGGCAGAACCAATCCTGACATCGATGACACCTGGATATTTATTAATGCCTCTACGGGCCCAGAACTGGCCCGCATTGTGTGCAATAGGAACCACCGGATAGCCGCTCTTCTCGGCAAGAATGGAACCGCCGATGCCGTATCGCTTTTTTTCACCGGGTGCGACGCGTGTCCCTTCAGGGAAGATGATGATGCTAAGCCCCGCATCAAGGCGATTTATCCCCTCTTTGACGATCTGCACGACCGCTTTGCGGCCTGACTTACGATCGATAGCGATTGCCCTGAAGGCACGTAGAGCCCACCCAAAAAATGGAACTGAAAGCAGCTCTTTCTTGACCACCCACGCCACTGGGCGGTTAAGAATATGTATCAGTGCAATGGTCTCCCAAGTCGATTGATGTTTTGCCAAGGCTATGAAGCTGCCCTTCGGCAGATTTTCAAGCCCTTCAACGCGGTAGTTGAGACCGCAAATCACCTTGAGAGCGAAGAGATTTGTGCGACTCCACGCCCCATCAATGTGGAAGCGACTTTTCTCGGGAATTAGCCAGATGAAGGTGCTTGCAATGAGCGCAAAGAAGATCGTGTTGAGCACAAATGCCAAGAAAAAGAGGGAGGAGCGTAGGAAAGTCATAGGATTTGGAGATTATTAACCGTTGATAATCGCCTTTGCGGCTTCAAAAAGATTGGAATAGATCTCGATATCAGTGAGGCGTGAAGCATGGGCATCCAGAGTGCGCTTGCCCTTGCCGGTGAGTACCAGAATAGGGCGTGCGGCAACATCCAATGCCGCCTCCAAATCCCGGAAAGAGTCACCGATCACCGGAACGCCTTCCAGTGATTGCTGAGTACGATCGGCGATCTGCTGATAAAGACCTGATTTGGGCTTTCTGCAATCACAGTCATCATCTGGCCCATGGGGACAGAAAAATATCCCCTCGATCTGGCCGCCGTGCTTTTCCAACTCCTGATGCAACTTGTGATGCATCGAGTTGAGGGCGTTGATGTCAAACATGCCGCGGGCGAGGCCGGATTGGTTGGTTGCAATGAAGATCCGGAAGCCCGCATGGTTCAGACGTGCAATCGCCTCTAGGCTACCAGGAATCGGAATCCACTCCTCCGGTCCCTTAACAAACTCAGCGGAATCCTGGTTGATGACCCCGTCACGGTCGAGGATGACAAACTTCATCCATCCATATCCCGAAATTCTGAGACCCGGATATGGCCGTTGACCATTCGCGACTCCCGCTTCATCAGTTTCTCCATCTTGTTCCAGAAGGCGGCATTCAGATCAAAATCGGCGGCGATGCCGGTGCCCATCACAAGGATTAGCAGATCAGCCACCTCTTCAGCCAGCAGCTCAACTCGTTTGCCTTTGGTGACACAGGAGGAGATCTCACCCAGCTCCTCCGCCATCAGGGCGACCCTATATTTAAGCTCTTCGCCACCGGTGTTCTTGAAGTCATGTTTGTCATGAAATGCCTGAACAGCGGCCATCATCTCCTGCCAGGAGTCACGTTGTGAAGACATATGATTTAGACCCTCAGCTGTGTCTCAGCATGGAGACATCGGCGACCTTGAGAAACAGATTGCTCAACCCCTTCAGCAGTGCCAGCCGATTGTTTCGGATATCTGCCTGATCGGCCATTACCAGCACCTGATCAAAAAAACGATCGACCGGTTGGCGCAGCTCAGCCAGCCCCATCAAAGTGCCCTGATAGTCAGCAGATTCGATCATCGGCGAGACACGTAGCTTCATCGCCTGAAGCTGGTCATTCAATTCGCGCTCCTCAGGTTGTTTCAGGAGCTGCGTGTTGACATGTTCTTGAACCTCGCCATCGACCTTCTTTAACAGATTCTGGATGCGCTTGTTGGCTGCAGCAAGTGCTTCGGATTCATCCAGATCCCGAAACGCCTTTACAGCCTCAAGTCGACGATAGAAATCGGCAATACTCTTCGGCCGGATCGAGGCAACGGCCTGGAACTGATCGCTGCTGATACCCTGTTCCAAACAGACGCCTTTGAGACGCTCGATGATGAAATCGTAGACCAGCACAATAGTGTCATTTTGCTCGATCTTGTCAGCCAGCAACTCCGCAGAGTTGGCGATGAGATCAGGGAGGTTTACGCTAAGTGAGTGCTCACTCATGATGCGAATCGCACCGAGCGCGGCACGTCGCAGGGCAAACGGATCCTTGTCTCCGGTGGGTTTCATGCCAATACCAAAGATACCGACCAGGGTGTCAATGCGCTCAGCCAGTGCGATGGCGATGCCAGTCTGGCTTTGCGGCAGTTGGTCGCCGGAGAAGCGCGGCATGTAGAACTCATCCATCGCCTGAGCGAGCTCGGCATCTTCACCATCTCGCTGTGCCTGATAGCGTCCCATGATGCCCTGCATCTCCGGGAACTCATAGACCATCTCGGTCATCAGGTCGCAGCGACTCAACAGTCCGGCGCGTCTTACCCGCTCCTGATCAGCGCCAATCTGTTCGGCGATATAGATGGCCAAGTCGGCGACTCGTTCCGATTTGTCGGCCATGCTGCCGAGCTTCCGTTGGAACACCACATGCTTGAGCGATTCACGGTGATCCTCCAGCCGCTTCTTGCTATCCTGCTGCCAGAAAAACATGGCGTCGGCAAGACGCGGGCGCACCACGCGCTCGTTGCCCTCTTTGATCAGCTCGGGCTTGGGGCTATCGATATTGGCGATGGTAATGAAGTGGTTCAGCAGGCGTTGCTCGCTATCGAACAGCGGGAAATACTTCTGGTTCTTCTTCATGGTCAGAACCAGCGCTTCGTGAGGCACCTCCAGAAAGCGCTCCTCGAAGCTACCGGCAATCGGCACCGGCCACTCATTAAGAGCCGTCACCTCATCTAGCAGCGCCTCGTCCAGGTCGGCGATGCCGCCTAGGGCCTGGGCTGTCTGCACAACATGGGAGCGAATCTGCTCCTGGCGACGGGCGAAATCAGCAATCACATAGCCGGTGGTCTCCAGTTTGTCTGCGTACTCGGCCGGTGAGTTGATCTCGATCGCGGCCGGATGGTGAAAACGGTGGCCGTAGGTAAACCGGTCGGCCTCAGCTTCGAGGAGAGTGCAGGGCACCACCTCATTGCCGAGCAGGAACAGCAGCCAGTGAACAGGCCGGACAAACTGCGCCTCCGAGGCACCCCAGCGCATGCGCTTTGGGATCGGCAGACGGGCGAGGGCAGTTTCGGCGATCTCCGGTAGTAGGTTCCGGGTTGACTTGCCCGTCTCTTTTAACTGGTAGCAGAGCCATTCACCCTTGTCGCTTTTCTGACGTTGCAGCTGATCAACTGTGGTACCGACCGAACGGGCAAAGCCCTCAGCAGCCTTGGTGGGGTTGCCATCCGCATCGAAGGCGGCCTTAACGGCCGGGCCGCGTCGCTCGATGGTTCGATCTGCCTGGCGACTGGCGCAGTCGCTGATTCTGACAGCCAGACGACGTGGTGCAGCGAAGCTCTCCACCTCGCCATGGGCGAGCCCGGCACGTTTCAGTCCTGCAACAAACTCCTGGGTCAGGGCATCAGAGAGGCGCTTAAGTGCCAGCGGTGGTAGCTCCTCGGTGCCGAGTTCAAATAGCAGATCGACTCGTTCAGCCATTGGCCACCTCCGCATCGGTGTTGAGCATGGGAAAGCCCAGCTTCTCGCGGGCATCGTAGTAGGCTTTGGCAACCGCCCGCGACAACGCACGGACCTTGAGGATGTAGCTCTGGCGCTCAGTGACCGAGATGGCGTGGCGCGCGTCGAGCAGGTTGAAGGCATGGGAGGCCTTCAGTACCTGTTCGTAGGCAGGCAGTGGCAGGCCGAGCTCGATCAGTTTATTGGACGCCTTCTCACACTGATCGAAATAGCCGAAGAGAAAATCGACATCTGCATGTTCGAAGTTGTAGGCAGACTGTTCGACCTCGTTCTGGTGAAACACATCACCATAGGTGACCGGGCCATGCGGACCATGGGTCCAGACCAGATCGAAGACGCTCTCCACTCCCTGGATATACATTGCAATGCGCTCCAGGCCATAGGTGATCTCACCGGTGACCGGGCGGCAATCGAGCCCGCCAACCTGCTGAAAATAGGTGAACTGGGTCACCTCCATGCCATTCAGCCAGACCTCCCAGCCGAGACCCCAGGCACCTAGGGTAGGGGACTCCCAGTTGTCTTCAACGAAGCGGATATCATGCACCTTGGGGTCGATGCCGAGCATCTCGAGGGAACCCAGATAGAGCTCCTGGATGTTCATTGGCGAGGGTTTCATCGCCACCTGATACTGATAATAGTGCTGCAGCCGGTTGGGATTCTCACCATAGCGTCCGTCGGTGGGGCGGCGCGAAGGCTGCACGTAGGCGGCATTCCAGGGTTCGGGCCCGATTGAGCGCAGAAAGGTGGCGGTGTGGAAGGTGCCGGCGCCCATTTCCATGTCGTAGGGCTGCAGGATCACACAACCTTGCTTGGCCCAATAGGCTTGCAGGGCGAAGATCAGCCCCTGAAAGGTTGATAGATCGGGTTTGAGGTCGTCTGCCTGGTTCACGTCCAAGATCCTGTTTGATCAGAAAAAACTGAACAATTATAGCGGTCGCCCCGAGGCTTGGCTAACCGGATGCCCTGCGCCCTATGATCTCTTATAATGCGCGTTTTCTCTCATCTGCCAGGAGCACCATGACCGAGCCACGCAAAGCTGTCGCCCTGATCTCCGGCGGGCTCGACTCGCTACTCGCCGCTAAGGTGATCCAGTCCCAGGGGATCCATGTGGAGGGGATCAACTTCTTCACCGGATTCTGCGTCGAGGGCCACACCCATGCGATCCGCAAGCGCGACCAGCGCAAGCCGAAGCGCAACAATGCGCTCTGGGTGGCGGAGCAGTTGGGCATCAAGCTGCATATCGTCGACATCGTGGAGGAGTATAAGGAGGTGCTGTTCAACCCAGTGCACGGTTACGGCGCCAATCTCAATCCTTGCCTCGATTGCAAAATCTTCATGGTGAAAAAGGCGTTTGAGTGGATCCGCGCACGTGGTTTTGACTTCATCATCACCGGCGAGGTGATCGGCCAGCGGCCGATGTCGCAGCGTAAGGACACTATGCCGGTGGTGGCGGGTGAGTCGGGTGCCGAGGATCTGCTGCTACGCCCGCTCTGTGCCAAGAATTTGCCCGAGACCCTGCCGGAGCGCAAGGGCTGGGTCGATCGCGACAAGCTCTATGCATTCAGCGGCCGCAACCGCAAGCCGCAGATGGCCCTGGCCGAGTCGTTTGGCCTGACAGATTATGCGCAACCGGCTGGCGGCTGCTGCTTTCTTACCGATCAGCAGTACTCGAAAAAGTTGGCCGATCTCTGGCAGGCGCGCGGCAGCAAGCAGTATGAGATGGATGACATCATGCTGCTCAAGGTCGGTCGGCATCTGCGCCCGGCGCCGCACTTCAAGCTGATCATCGCTCGCGAAGAGGGCGAGGCGAAGTTTCTGCAGGGCTATCGAAAACAGTTCATCAGCCTCAAGACCACCAGCCACGGTGGGCCGCTGGCGCTGATCGACGGAGAGCCCAACGCGGACGAGATCGAGCTGGCGGCACGACTGGTGGCGCGTTACAGCCAGGGGCGGGATGCGGAGCTGGTCGATCTTGAGTTGACCGACCTCCAGGGCGAGACCCGCCAGCTCAGTGTCACGCCGATCAAGCCCCACGAGATCCCGCAGGAGTGGTTCATTTGAAGCTGGTAACCCTGGACGCACGGCGTCTGCTCTGCCCAATGCCGGTGATCCGGGTGCAGGATCGGGTCGAAACCCTGCAGCCGGGAACCGTGCTGGAGGTGGTCTGTACCGACCCCGGAGTGTTGAACGACATCCCCGCCTGGTGCCGGATCAACGGCCACGAGGTGGTGGAGACCCGCCAGCAGGGCGACGAATATATCGTGCGGATCCGGGTGGGTGGTGTGGAGCAGCCAGGTGGATAGTCGGGAACGGCAGCAACAGCAGCGCTATCGGGTGACCCAGCGGGCCACCCTTGTCGGCGCCGGGGTGAACCTGCTGTTGGCGGTAGTGAAGATTCTGTTTGGCGTGATCGGACACTCCCAGTCGCTGTTAGCTGATGGTCTGCATTCACTCTCCGATCTACTTTCGGATGGGCTGGTGCTGTTTGCTGCCTACCATGCCAAAGAGGCACCAGATGACGAGCATCCTTATGGCCACGGGCGCTTCGAAACGGCGGGAACTCTCGCCCTGGGATTGTTTCTGTTCCTGGTGGGTGCCGGGGTGATCTGGGATGCGGTGGAGCGGTTGTTTTCGCCAGAGGCACTGTTGGTACCCAGCATGACCACCCTGTGGGTTGCCGCCTTCTCCATCGTTGCCAACGAGGCTCTCTATTTCTATACCCAGCATCTGGCGAAGCAGATCCGCTCCGATCTGTTGCGCGCCAATGCCTGGCACCATCGCAGCGACTCGATCTCATCGGTGGTGGTGCTGGTCGGCATCGGCGGCACCTTGGTGGGGCTGCCCTATCTCGATGCCATCGCCGCGGTGCTGGTCGGCTTGATGATTTTGCACATCGGCTGGCAGCTGGTCTGGCAGTCGGTGCATGAGCTGGTCGACTCAGGTCTTGAAGAGCAGCGGGTAGAAGAGATCAAGCAGGTGATCACCTCAGTGGCCGGGGTCAAGGATGTACATATGTTACGCACCCGTAAGATGGGTGGTCACGCCTCGGCTGATGTGCATGTGCAGGTCGCCTCCTGGCTGAGTGTCTCTGAGGGACACAGGATCAGTGAAGTGGTGATGCAGCGGCTGCTTGAGTCGGTGGAGGAACTGGTGGATGTGACGGTGCATATCGATCCGGAGGATGACGAATCGACCGCTCCCTGTGGTCATCTACCGCTACGCACCGAAGCGGAGCAACGTCTGCAGGCGCTATGGCAGGATCTGCCCTGTTTCGATCGACGCATGAGGCTCGTATTGCACTACATTTCCGGACGTATCGATGTGGATCTTTTCTTTCCGCTCGACTGCAGCAAGAGCGTATCGATAAGCGAGGAGTTGGCCGAGCGCTATCAGGCGCAGCTGCAAGAGGCCGAGCAGTTTGGGCGGGTACGGCTCTGGTTTGGTTAACGCACGATTTTTGTGCATGCAGGCGCGGATCCGCACAGTTTTTGTGCGTATTCTTGCGAAGAGTTACTGTTTGGTCGCGGCTAATGCGTGCAACCACTACCATTATGCGTTCGATCGCTCTATCATCTTCCGCTTGTTTATCAACAGTTTTTTGCGAATTGGCTCATACAGGAGCTGTAGCAATCAAAGGTTGATGGCACTGTTTTTGCCTAGTGAATGGCCCAGAGCGGCAGGGATCGATGGCATCCTTTCGCAGGAATTTCGTTGCTGGCGACAGGAGCCTCTGAATGAATCTGCTTCATCCGATTCGTTCAGAGGCTCTTGCAGCAGCAGATAGTCACCTAATAGATTTGGAGATAATGATGGCCTCTGAAGTCATGAAAATGATGAAAGACAACGAAGTAAAATTCGTTGATCTTCGCTTCACCGATACCCGCGGCAAGGAACAGCATGTCACTCTGCCTGCCCACGAGGTTGATGAGGAGATGTTTACCGACGGCAAGATGTTTGATGGCTCCTCCATCGCTGGCTGGAAGGGTATCAATGAGTCAGACATGATCCTGATGCCTGAGGCTGCCACTGCCGTGATGGACCCCTTCGCCGACGAGAACACCCTGATCGTACGCTGCGACATCCTCGAGCCTGCCACCATGCAGGGCTACGAGCGTGATCCCCGTTCCGTCGCCAAGCGCGCCGAGGCCTATCTGCAGTCCACCGGCATCGCCGACCAGGCTTTCTTCGGTCCCGAGCCAGAATTCTTCGTCCTCGACGACGTGCGCTGGAGTGCCGATATGAGCGGCTGCATGGTCAAGATCGACTCCGAAGAGGCGGAGTGGAACTCCGAGCGCGTCTATGAAGATGGCAACATCGGTCACCGTCCTGGCGTGAAGGGTGGTTACTTCCCGGTCCCTCCGGTTGACTCCCTGCACGACCTGCGTGGCGCCATGTGTCTGGCGATGGAAGAGATGGGGGTGCCGGTCGAGGTCCATCACCATGAGGTGGCGACTGGTGGTCAGTGTGAGATCGGCACCAAGTTCAGCACCTTGGTGGAGCGTGCTGACTGGGTGCAGATCCAGAAATACGCTACCTGGAACGTCGGTCACGCTTACGGCAAGACCGTGACCTTCATGCCCAAGCCGATCGTTGGTGACAACGGTTCCGGCATGCATGTGCACCAGTCCCTGGCGAAAGATGGTGAGAACATTTTCGCTGGTGACCAGTACGGCGGCCTCTCCGAGAGTGCGCTCTACTACATCGGCGGCATCATCAAGCATGCTCGTGCGCTGAACGCCTTCACTAATGCCTCCACCAACTCCTACAAGCGTCTGGTGCCGGGCTTCGAAGCCCCGGTAATGCTGGCCTACTCGGCCCGCAACCGCTCTGCTTCGATCCGTATCCCGTGGGTTTCCAGCCCGAAGGGTCGTCGCGTCGAGGTGCGTTTCCCCGATCCGACCGCCAACCCCTACCTGGCCTTCGCCGCCATGATGATGGCCGGCCTGGACGGCATCCAGAACAAGATCCACCCTGGCGACGCGATGGACAAGGATCTCTATGACCTGCCCGCAGAAGAGGCGGCGAATATCCCCACCGTCTGCCACAGTCTGGATCAGGCACTGGATGCACTGGATGCGGATCGTGAGTTCCTCACCGCTGGCGGCGTTTTCACCGATGATCTGATCGATGGCTACATCGAGCTGAAGATGGAAGAGGTGACTCGTCTGCGCATGACCACCCACCCGGTGGAATTCGACATGTACTACAGCCTCTAAGCAGGTATCGGCTCCCGTCAGGGAGCCTTGCCTGGTCGATTCCCGCCTAGTACAGGAATTGTGGAAAGCGCCTCCATTCGGGGGCGCTTTTTTAGTCTCTATCTGCTTGTTTTATCAACGAGTTGTGGTCTATTCTTTTGCATATGCGTACCCTTATCCTAATTCTTCTTATTGTTCTTGCCTTGCCGGCTGCAGCCAGGGATGTCTACCGCTGGGTCTCGGATGATGGAGTGATCCACTACTCCGACTTCGACGCGCCGGGGGCGGAGATGGTCACCATCAAAGGCACCCATTCAGATCAGTACAGCCCGATCGTTCAGACCAAGCGCGGAGTCAGAGAGCAAACAGGAGAAAGCGGAAGGCTACACCAGCTTTGAGATTGTCGAACCCGAGCAGGATGTCACGATTCGCAACAACGAGGGTGTGGTCGATGTGGGCCTGAGCCTTTCGCCGGCACTGCAGCAGGGGCACAGATTGGAGATCCTGATCGATGGTGCATTGCAGAAAGGAGGAGATGAGCTGAATCGGACTCAATTCAGGTTGATTGGCCTGAATCGCGGCACCCATACCCTTGAGGCGCATGTCGTCGATGCCGCGGGCAAGCGTTTGATCTCCGCTCAACAGATCAGCTTCCATCTGCGAAAAGCCTCTATTATCAAACCCTGACGTTCACTAGGGGTCCTCTGGCCGCACTTTTTTGGTGCGCATTATCTTGCGACGCGGACAGCCCCTGCCCTATGAAAAGGCGGGCACTCGTCGCAGCCTCAATTTTTTCAGAAACAAAGCCTTACTCAACGTCTTAAATCGTGACAGATGAGACAGTTCAGCAGACTGCACGCAGAAAAATGCCCTATGCTGCTGATTGGTTTGATTATTGCAAGCAATTAGCATGGCAGTTACACCAGACACAGAGACCATTGAGCAACGCATCGTTGAAAATCAACGTTCAGCTGTGTTGCTGTTTGACCGCGATTTCATCCTCAACTACATCAATCCCGCCGGGGAGATGTTGTTTGCGGTGAGTGCTCGCCAGCTGATCGGGCTGCGGGTCAGAGATCTGATCCGCTGCCCTGGAGCACTGGTTGAGTCACACCTCTCTCAAGTGGTGAAGAGCGGTCAGCCCTTTACCGAGCGGGAGTTGTCGTTGCCTCTCGCCGGAGGTAAAGAGGTGACGGTCGACTGCACCGTGATCCCGCTTCGCCAGGAGGGCGAGATCAAGGAGTTTCTGGTCGAGTTGCTGCAGGTTGATCGGCAATTGAGGATCAACCGTGAGGAGCAGCTGCTGTCACGCAACCAGGCCTCGCGTGCGCTGGTGCGGGGGCTCGCGCATGAGATAAAAAATCCCCTGGGCGGAGTGCGCGGCGCGGCGCAACTGCTGGAGCGGGAACTGGATGACCCTGAACTCAAGGAGTATACCCAGATCATCATCGGCGAGTCCGACCGCTTGCAGACCCTGGTTGACCGGATGCTCGGACCGAACCGTCTGCCGGATCGTAAGCCGGTCAACATCCACCAGGTGCTGGAACGAGTGGTCAGCCTGGTGCAGGTGGAAACGGGCAACGCCCTGACTATCAAAAAGGATTACGATCCAAGTATTCCCTCCCTGCTGGGGGATAGCGATCAGCTGATCCAGGCCTGTTTGAATATCGTGCGTAACGGTGTGCGGGCCGCTGGACCTAGCGGTGTGATAGGCCTGCGCACCCGGGTGATGCGCCACTTTACCATCGGCACCAAACACTACCGATTAGTGCTGCAGGTTGAGATCAGTGATAACGGCGGTGGCATCCCCAAGGAGATCCAGGAGCGGATCTTCTTCCCGATGGTTTCAGGCAGTAGCGATGGTATGGGCCTAGGGCTCTCCATCGCCCAGTCACTGATTAATCAGCATAAGGGCCTGATTGAATTCACTAGCCGTCCGGGTGAGACGGTGTTTACAATTTCTCTGCCTTTGGAGGGCAAACATGGCTGATTTCTGCCGGGTCTGGGTCATTGATGACGACCGGTCGATTCGCTGGGTGCTGGAGAAGACCCTGCAGAAGGCGCAGATGGAGGTGGTCTGCTTCGAGAGTGCCAATGGGGTGCTCGACTCACTGGAGCGGCAACAGCCGGATGTGATCGTCTCGGATATCCGTATGCCAGGTATGGATGGGCTGGAGCTGCTGGAGCGGATCAATCTACGCTTTCCGGAGTTGCCGGTGATCATCATGACCGCTCACTCTGACCTGGAGAGTGCAGTGTCGGCCTTCCATGGTGGCGCGTTCGAATATCTGCCAAAGCCCTTCGATGTGGATGAGGCCGTGGATCAGATCCGTCGCGCCTGCCGGCAGACCCAGAGTCAGACGAAACGCCAGGTTGATGTCATTGAGCCGAGTCCGGAGATCATTGGTGAGGCGCCGGCGATGCAGGAGGTGTTTCGTGCCATCGGCCGGCTGGCGCGTTCCAACATCACGGTGATGATCAATGGCGAGTCGGGCACCGGCAAGGAGCTGGTCGCCCGAGCCCTGCATCCGCCACAGCCCGCGCGCCGAGGCCCCGTTCATCGCCCTCAACATGGCGGCGATCCCACGGGATCTGATGGAGTCGGAGCTGTTTGGCCACGAACGTGGCGCCTTCACCGGTGCGCAGAGCCGGCGCGAGGGGCGTTTCGAACAGACCGATGGCGGTACCCTGTTCCTGGATGAGATCGGTGATATGCCGGCTGAGCTGCAGACGCGGTTGCTGCGGGTGCTGGCAGATGGTGAATTCTATCGGGTCGGCGGCCATGAACCGGTGAAAGTGGATGTGCGCATCATTGCCGCCACCCATCAGAATCTCGAACAGCTAGTCAAAAAAGCACAGTTTCGGGAGGATTTATTTCATCGCCTCAATGTGATTAGAATTCATATCCCGGCCCTGCGCGAGCGTCGTGAGGACATCCCCCTGCTGATGCGCCACTTTCTCGGGCAGGCATCGGAGGAGCTGGCAGTCGAGACTAAGACGCTGCTGCCGGAAACCGAGCAGTTTCTCAGTCAACTAGAGTGGCCTGGCAATGTGCGCCAGTTGGAGAACACTGCGCGTTGGCTTACGGTAATGGCTGCCGGCAAGGAGATCCATGTAGAGGATCTGCCTCCAGAGTTGCTGCAGGAGGAGCGATCCTCGGCAGCCGCCGGAGACTGGCGTCAGCTGCTCCAGCTGTGGGCACGGGAGCGGCTGCAGGCGGGGGATAAAAATCTGCTTGACGAGGCACTTCCTGCGTTTGAGCGTGTGATGATCGAGAGCGCCCTGGAGCAGACCGCCGGGCGCCGCCAGGACGCGGCAAAATTGCTCGGCTGGGGACGCAATACCTTGACCCGCAAGATCAAAGAGCTGGGTCTCGAGTTAGACAGTTAAACGATTAGCGGGGTGGATGCGCGTCATCCCGAACAGATAAAGGGGGTTTTGATGGATTCCAGCAGTGTCGATCTGCCAGGCAGTGAAATTGAGTCAATCACATTGGAAGATGGTGAACTCAAGGTTCGCTTTTCCCGGGCCTATATCATCAAGACCATCAGCGGCTCCAAGGAACGCACCCGCTGGTGGCAGGCCGGTTCGCTGATCTTTACTGCTGCCGAGCTCGATGGCGAGCTGCCCAGCGCACCTTGTATCTGTGACGGCGGTGACGTGGGGGAGAATGTCTACACCTACCGCGATATGATCCCGTTGCCACTGCAGAGTCAGGGACATGCCCACTGCAAACTGCGCTTCAAAGACAGTGAGCAGATACTTCAGGCGCAGGCCGTGGGGGTGAGGCTGGAGATGGAGGATCGCCCCTACTACATTGAGCACATCAAGCCAGAATAGCCCCGGCTGCTTAGCCGGAGGCGAAGCGATGCGCCCAGCGGGTCGTCTCCGGCAGCTTGTAACGGGTGGTGCAGGCGAGAGTGTAGTGGATGGCCGAAGCCAGGCTGATCCTTTGCCCGATGGATATATAGAGGGGTTTTACGTTGCTGCGGCTGCGTAGCACTGCGCCGATGATCTCGCCCTTGTCTTCCAGTGTTACCCAAGCCCCCTTCTCCGCTGGCAACTCCGCATGGGTGCCGATCAGGCGGCTTTTCGCAACACCAATGGAGGGTGTGTCGGTGATCAGGCCGAGATGACAGGCCAGCCCAAAGCGGCGGGGGTGGGCCAGCCCCTGACCGTCGCATAGCAGCATATCGGGTGCTGTTTCCAGCCCCTTCAACGCCTCAAGGATTGCCGGTATCTCACGAAAGGAGAGCAGTCCCGGCAGATAGGGAAAGCGGGTGGGCAGGTGTGCGATGCTGTGTTCCAGCAGCTCAAGGGATGGAAACCGCAACAGGGCAACCGCAGCGCGGGTGGTGGCGCCACCATCTTCAAATCCCACATCGACACCGGCAACAAAGCGTGGTGTGGTGAATCGGTCTTCACGGATCACCTTCAGGCTCAGCTGCTGTTGTAGCTCGCGCGCCTGCTGCGGTGTCAGATTCCAATCGTGCAAGTTAGATAGATCCACCTTCAACGTCGCCGGCCAAGTTCAGTGCTGGTTGGATCTGCTCTCGATTAGTCTGAATTCTGAACCGATCGTCCTGTGTGATCCAGGACAGCAAATTCCAACAATTTGTTGCAAATAGCCGAACCTGACATAAGATTGTTCCAGCGGGATGATGACATATACCATGCTTTTTGGTGATTGTGATCGTTTCACAGGCAGTTGAACCATGTTCGCATAAATTTGGCACTGCCTTTGCGTTTCAGGCTAGCGATTTATTAAGTAATTTCAGTGGACAGGCGCTCGTTTCTCCGGTGATGCTGGGGAGCAGGCGCTGTAGAAGGGTGGGCATTAGATGTCAGTGGAACTCTATAACAAACAGGGCCATATCTGCGTAGTTTATCGTGATCTGGTTAGCGGTGAGGCGGTGCAGGCCAATCAGTTTCTCATCTTTGATCACGGCCATGCCGCATTGATCGATCCTGGCGGAGAGCTCACCTACTCTCGTCTGTTTATGGCGATCAGTGATTATGTGAACGTCAAGAAGCTCGACTATGTGGTTGCATCCCACCAGGATCCCGATATTGTTGCCTCGATCAACAAATGGTTGGTTGGTACCGATTGTAAAGTGGTCGTGCCCGCCCTCTGGGAGCGGTTCATTCCTCACTTCACCCGGCCGGGGCGGCTGCAGAACCGGGTCATCGCGATCCCGGATCCGGGCATGAATCTGGAGTTGGGCGATATCCGCCTGAAGGCGCTGCCGGCCCATTTTCTCCATGCCGAAGGCAATTTTCAGTTCTACGATCCGAAGAGCAAGATCCTCTTCTCCGGTGATCTGGGTGCCAACCTGCCGCCGGGAGACCTGGACAAGCCGGTGAAGAAGATCGCTGAGGTTTTGCCCTATATGGAGGGTTTCCACAAGCGCTATATGAACTCAAACCGGGTCTGTCGCTATTGGGCCAACATGGTGAAGGACCTCGATATCGAGATGATCGTGCCGCAGCATGGCCGCGCGTTTGTCGGCAAAAAAGCGGTGGCTGAGTTCATCAACTGGATCGCTGACCTGGAGTGTGGCGTTGATCTGATGAACCAAAGCCACTACCAGATTCCGTAGGATTCGGGGCTTTCGTCGCCCAGTAGTCTGGGGCGACGCAGACTTTATTCA
>NZ_AFOC01000006.1:0-55395 GCF_000224455.1 endosymbiont of Riftia pachyptila (vent Ph05) | reverse complement strand
GCTCTGCTTGTCGGGGACTGGCGTCACTACCGCCTAGCGCTGAGAGCTTTTCGCGCATCGGCAGGTAGTCACCGGCGTGCTGCAGCGCTAGGGCGGAAAGAATACGCTTCAGTTCGGTGTTAAGTCGCTTCATGGTTGTCTCCCGTGTAAGTCAATTGTTGCTGATATAGCAACAGCCATGCCAGTTTTTTTGTCGGCAAGTGGTTGTTTCTTTAATGCATTTTCTGACTGCTGCGAGGCTTACTGTTGCTTGTTGCAACGCCTGTTTTGGTGGTTCCGTGAATATGTGGGAAATGCAGGGGATTCAGGAAGCTGATAGAGTTGTTGCAATATGTAACGCGGGGTTGTGTTTTGTGACAGCGGTTGGGCAAAGATGAGCAGTCTGCAGGGCAAGATCAGAGGCGCCTACATCGCCCTGGTGATGAGTACAGTGGTGCTCGCTATCATTGCCTTCTCCGATCTGCTGTTTCTGCAGCGGCAGGTGACAGAGGGTGAGATAGTCACGGCGCTCAACGATGCGATTCTTGAGATGCGCCGTGAAGAGAAGAATCTGTTCCTCTATGCCGGTGAACGGGCGCTGGCCGATACCGACCGTCAGGCGCTGCGTGCGCAGCAGATCCTGCAGCGTGAGGGGGCTGCGTTGCGTGAGAGCATTGGCCAGGATGAGCAGGCGCAGATGCGCCAGGCGTTACAGGTCTATCGTGAGCATCTGCGTCAGTGGCAGTCGGTAGCGGCTGAGCGGCGGGATGCGCTACATCAGGATCTGCGTCGCCTCGGCCGTCAGCTCTATCTGG
The DNA here is from genome assembly GCF_000224455.1 of endosymbiont of Riftia pachyptila (vent Ph05). Lineage (NCBI taxonomy): Bacteria > Pseudomonadati > Pseudomonadota > Gammaproteobacteria > endosymbiont of Riftia pachyptila. The sequence goes on along the minus strand of NZ_AFOC01000006.1, from coordinate 54,601 downwards.
TGGTCGAGTCTGCTTCCACGCGCGAGCGGCACCTGCTGACGGCGGTAATTCAGGAGTCGCAATGGTTTCTTTTCATCTTTCTGGTGTTGATCGGCCTGTCGATATTTATTGTCGGACGCAAGCTCAGGCGTGCCGTGGTCAACCCGCTTCGGCAGCTGGAGTCGGGGTTGGCATTGATCGCTGAGGGGCGTTTCGACCGGCTCGACACCCCCTCCGGCGACCGCGAGTTCATTGCTTTCACTGAGGCATTAACCGCATGCTCAAAGAGCTGGAGGTCCGCCGCCGACGTCTGCTGCAGTCGGAGAAGCTCGCCTCCCTGGGGGTTCTCTCCGCCGGTATCGCCCATGAGTTGAACAACCCGCTCTCCAATATCTCCTCCTCCTGCCAGCTGCTGATGGAGGAGTTGGAGGAGGCGGAGCCTGCACAGCTTCAGGGATGGTTGCGCCAGATCGACAGTGAAACCGAGCGCGGTCGAAAAATTGTGCGCAGCATGCTCGACTTTGGTGATCAGCGGCTGTTCCGCAAGCAGCGGCTGAAGTTGCTCGATCTGATCGAGGAGACTCGCATCATCATCGACAACATGCTGCGTCAGCATCGCGCCCATCTCAGCGTCAATGTCCCCGCCGAGCTCACCCTGGAGGCCGACAACAGCGCCTGCAGCAGCTCTTCATCAATCTGATCCAGAATGCCTTGCATGCCACCGGAGAGGGGGCCCGACTGCGCATCAGCGCAGTGCTCTGCGAGCGTGGTGTGGCGATGATCCCGGTGGGGGCGGAGGTGGCCGGCAACCTAAAGTGCATCACCAATGAGCAGGGGCGCTTTGTCGAGATCCTGGTGGCTGATGATGGTCCTGGGATACCGGCCGAGCACCTTGGGCGGGTCCTCGACCCCTTCTTTACAACCGGCGAGCCAGGGCAGGGTGTCGGCCTTGGATTGTTCATCGTGCAGGAGATTGTACGTGAGCACGATGGCTGTCTTGCCATCACCTCCCGTGAGGGGGAAGGGACACAGGTGATCCTGCTGCTGCCGGGGGAGGTATCGGCCGATGAGTGAGGCGGCGCGTATCCTGATCGTCGATGATGAGGTGGCGGCGGTGGAGAATTTGGCCCATGTCTGTCGTAAGGCGGGACACGAGGTGACCACACGTACCAGCAGCAGTGCCGCGTTTGAGCTGCTGGAGAGCCAAGAGTTCGATCTGGTGCTGAGCGACCTGCGTATGGAACGGGTCGATGGCATGGCGATCCTGCGGCGAGTCAAAGAGTTACAGCCGGAAACGGCGGTGGTATTGATTACTGGTTATGCCACGCTCGATTCGGCGGTGGCAGCGATGAAGGCGGGGGCCTTCCACTACATTGCCAAGCCATTTCGCTTGGACGAGGTGCGCGAGGTGGTGCGTACTGCCCTGGAGCTGGTGCGGCTGAAACGTGAGAACCGCCAGCTCAAGAGGCAGTTAAACCAAGAGCAGGCTGGTCCCACCATTATTACCCAGGATGCCGGTATGCTGCGCCTGCTGGATACTGCCCGGCAGGTTGCTGCCACCGATACCACGGTGCTAATCGGGGGAGAGAGCGGTACCGGTAAGGAGTTGCTGGCGCGCTATATCCATGGCCACAGTGGGCGGCGTGAAGGCTGTTTTCAGGCGCTCAACTGCGGTGCTTTGCAGGAGGAGCTGCTGGCCAATGAGCTGTTCGGTCACGAAAAGGGCGCCTATACCGGGGCCAGTGAGGCGCGTCCGGGACTGATTGAGAGTGCCCAGGGTGGTACCTTGTTTCTCGATGAGATCGCCGAGATGTCATCGGCGATGCAGATCAAACTGCTGCGGGTGATCCAGGAACGGGAGCTGGTACGGCTGGGGGCGAGCCACCCGATTGCGGTGGACATCCGGCTGATCGCTGCCAGTCACCGGGATCTGCGAGCTGAGGTTGCCGCTGGACGGTTTCGTCAGGATCTCTACTACCGGCTCGACGTAGTTGGCCTGCAGTTGCCGCCGCTGGCGCAGCGCCGTGACGATATCCCGCTGCTGGCCTTCTACTTTCTACGCAAATATGTAGCGCGCATGGGGCGCCATGTGGAAGAGATCGAACCGGCGGCGATGGCTGCGTTGCAGGCCTACGACTATCCGGGCAACATCCGTGAACTGGAGAACATCATCGAGCGCGGTGTGGCGTTGGCACACGGCAGTGAACTAACCGACGCCAGCCTGCCGCCGAGCCTCACCGAGCGGACGATGCAGGTGGTGCGGGAAGAGGCCGGGCGTCTACCCACTCTGGCGGAGCGCGAGACCGACTACATTCGTTATGTGCTGGAACGCAGCGGTGGAAACCGTACCCGTGCGGCACAGATCCTCGGTATCGACCGGGTCTCGCTGTGGCGCAAGCTGAAGAAGTACGGCATGGATGAGGGCTGATACACCCTTTCGCCGTCGCGGCTGTCGCCCCATCACTGCTGGAGTGATGGGGGGCGATCAGGCGTTGCCCTTGTTTTGCATACCGATGCCGTGGGTTTTGGCGAAGTCGAGCATACGCTGGATCGGTTTCACCGCCCGCTCCCGTACGGCCGGATCGATCTCAATGGCGTTCTCACCACTGCGCAACACCTGCGCTAGATTCTGCAGTGAGTTCATCCCCATCCAGGGACAGTGGGCGCAACTGACACAGGTCGCGCCCTCGCCGGCGGTGGGGGCCTCGATCAGTACCTTGTCCGGCGCCATCTGCTGCATCTTGTAGAAGATGCCGCCGTCGGTAGCGACGATGAACTCCCTGTTCTTCATCTCTTTGACCGCCTTGATCAGCGCGGTAGTAGAGCCGATCACATCGGCTTGATCGACGATGTTCTGCGGTGACTCCGGGTGTACCAGTACCGCTGCATTGGGGTGCAGGCGGCGGGTTCGTTCTAGCGCCACCGATTTGAACTCCTCGTGGACCACGCAGGAGCCAGGCCAGAAGATCATCTCCGCACCGCTGATATGCTGCACATAGTGGCCCAGGTGGCGGTCTGGCGCCCACAGAATCTTTTCGCCACGCTCGGCCAGATGCTGCACGATGGGCAGGGCGATGCCGGAGGTGACCACCCAGTCGGAGCGCGCCTTTACCTCGACACTGGTGTTGGCATAGACCACTACGGTGTGGTCAGGGTACTGGTCGCAGAAAGCGCTGAACTGATCCGCCGGACAGCCCTCGTCGAGGGAGCAGGTGGCCGCCAGGTCGGGCATGATGACCTGCTTCTCCGGGTTGAGGATCTTCGAGGTCTCGCCCATGAATCGCACTCCGCAGACCACCAGGGTTTCGGCCTCCTGCTCGGCGCCGAAGCGGGCCATCTCCAGGGAGTCGGCGACACAGCCGCCAGTCTCCTCGGCCAGCGCCTGCAGATCGGCGTCGGTGTAGTAGTGGGCGACTAGTACCGCGTTGCGCTGTTTCAAAAGCGTCTTGATCTCTGTCTTGAGTGCCTCTTTCTCCGCAGCCGATAGCGCGGGCCACTGGGGATGGTCGGGGACCTTGATGGTGGGCAGGTCGACAGTGATGGATGGGGCGTTGGCGCTCATGTCAGGTCTCGGTGTTGGGTTCATTTGATGATCTCTACCCGCTTCGGGTTTTTTACCCGATAGACGCGGGCGGGGCGATGGTTGCCGGTGCGATGTTGCTCGCCGGTCTCCTCGATCTGGCCGAGGGCGAGCATGCGCTTGCGGAAGTTGCGTTTGTCCAGTCGGGTGCCGAGCAGGATCTCGTAGACCGATTGCAGCTGACTCAGGGTGAACTGCGCCTCCATGAACTGAAAGGCAATGGTGGAGTAGTCGAGCTTGGCGATCAGCCGCTGCTGGGCCAGGGCGATGATCTCTGCATGGTCGAAGGCCAGCGCTGGCAGGGTGTTGAGCGGGAACCAGTCGGTCGCTTTGGCATCGCTGGCGGCCTTGGGTGTGAGCCGGTCGGAGGGGGTCAGGGCATAGTAGGTGACGCTGATCACCCGTTCGCGCGGGTCCCGATCGGGCCTGCCGAAGGTGTAGAGCTGCTCCAGATAGATGCCACTGATGCCTGTCTCCTCCTCCAGTTCCCGCTTGGCGCAGTGCTCAAGATCTTCGTCGATCTCAAGAAAGCCGCCGGGCAGCGCCCACATGCCACTGTAGGGCGCATTGGCACGCTGGATCAGCAGTAGCTGCAGTTCCCCTTCGCGGATAGTGAACAGCACCACGTCGGTGGTGACTGCCGGGTGGGGGTGGCGGTAAGTGTAGGGTGCATTCTGGTACATGGGTCGGAGTGGGCGGTGTCTGGTGTGGCGCTATTTAGTGTGAAGTGTACACCAAGATAGTGTCATCAATACACCTGTCGGGATCGGGTATGAACTGGAGGGGTAAATAAGCGAATGTGGACGGGGTGCGGGTTAAAGGAACGGTTTGCCAGGCCGATCTTTATGGATGTCAAGATGAGTAGGGGAGTCTGGATGTCTGCACAGCTGATGGCGAAAGAGAGGGTGTTGCGGGTCAAGCATCTGCCGCCACTGTCGGCAACGGCGTCGCAGCTGCTGGAGCTGTTGCCGCGGGAGGATGTGGAGCTCAAGGAGCTGGCTGAGGTGATTGGGCAGGATCCGGGGTTGACCGGGCGTCTGCTGGGGCTCGCCAACTCGGCCTATTTTGCACTACCCAGCCCGGTGCTGACGGTGGAGGCGGCGATCATTCGGGTGCTGGGGCTGAAGATGGTGAAGAGCCTGGCGTTCAGTATCGTGCTGGCCGGTGCCTTCGATACCCATCAGTGTCCGGCTTTTCTGCTCGATCGTTACTGGTACAAATCACTGGCCACCGCTTTTTTGGCGCGTCGCCTGAGTGAGCTTGATAGCGGTGATGAGGTGACAGACCCGGATCGGGCCTACCTCTGTGGCCTGCTGTTGGATCTGGGGCAGTTGCTGCTGGCGCATGAGTTTCCACACGTCTATTCGCAGGTATTGAGTGAGGTGGAGCGGCGGCCGGAGCTCGATTCTGCACAGCTGGAGCGGCAGTCGTTGGGGATTACGGCACAGGATGCCGGCGTTTGGCTGGCTGACCGCTGGCACCTTCCAGCGGAGGTGGTGGCGGTTCTCGCCGGCTGTTCTGGTGTTAAGGAGGGGAGGCGCGTACCGGCAGAGACTCCCCTGGTGATGGCGGCTGAGGCCTTGGTGCTGATCTCAATGCGTGGTGAATCCTTTGCCAAGTTGGGCGACGGCCGGCCGTCTGGTTTGCCGGCAACAGAGCAACTGCAGCGGATGGATGAAGAGTTTGTGCAACAGCAGGATGCGATACAAGCGCTAGCGGGTCTGCTGGTGAGTTAGGGTGCCTCTGAATGAAGCTGGGTGAGCAGAATTGTGAGGCTGAATTTTCCGCTGCAAGGCGGAAATTGCAGGTAATAGCCGGACTATTGCCAAGATTTTCAACGCAGCAGCGGGAAATTTGGACCGCAAGGCTGCCATCCATGATTCATTCAGGGGCTCCTTAGAGGTAGTGTGGTGGATTTCTCCTTCAGTCAGGTATCAATGGATCTTCGCGAGCGGTTCTTCAACCTGCTCGATTCGCTATCGGCATTGCGTGCCCTATCGCGGATCGATATGGCGCGGCTGACCGAAGAGGAGCTGGTCGAGCAGGCGCTTGAACAGCTGGTGCGTTACCAGAACCTGGAAAGTTGCTCGGTGTTTTTCCTGGAACAGGGCGAGCTGCGCTGTGTTGCGGGAACCAGCATGTCGGAAATTCATACCAGGAGGGCCGGGATCCAGATGCATGTCAGTCGCGGCTCGTCACAGATGCATTTCGGGCTGGGGGAGGGGATCATCGGCATCGCAGCCCAGACCGGGGACCTGCAATATTGCAACGATTGTCAGCAGAGCCCTGCCTACAAACCCTTTCCCGATGAAGAGGTAGGGCGGCCGGGGTCACTGGTCTGTGTGCCGATCAAGATGGGGGATCGGACTCTCGGTGTACTCAACGCCTCCCATCCGATGAACGATTATTTTGAGCCCTGGCAGCAACACACCATCAGCCTCTTCTGCAGCATGCTGGGACAGATGTTGCACAATCATCGGCTGCTGCATGACCTGGAGTATGTCGTGGATCAGCGCACCGTGGAGTTGCGTGCGGCGCTGCGGGAGGCGGAGCAGCTGCGACAACGCTATGAGCGGCTCGCTGCCATCGATGGGCTGACTGGCCTGCACAATCGGCGCTTCTTTTTCGATGAGGCGGGTAGGATGCTGGCCCAGGTGCTGCGCCACGATTTCGCCTGCAGTCTGCTGCTGCTCGATGTGGACTACTTCAAGCGGGTCAATGAAGAGTGGGGTTTTGCGGTGGGGGATCGCCTGCTCTGCCGTATCGCGGAGATCCTCAAGGCAGAGGCGCGTGGCGGTGATCTGGTGGCGCGGATTGGGGGAGAGGAGTTTGTGGTGCTGATGCCAGATTCCCAGTTGGAGGGTGCGCATCTGCTGGCACAGCGGATCCAGGAGCGTTTTGCGCTGATCGATCTTGGTGTGGAGATTGGCCGGCCCAACCTCAGCCTGAGTGTAGGGGTATCGATGTTGGATCGGCAGAAGAGCCGGCTGCGCTCACCGGCTGAATTGGTGGAACAGCTCTACACAGAGGCAAACCAGGCGCTCTACCAGTGCAAAAGCGAAGGTTGCAACTACAAGGCCTACTCTCTGTAACGCTCAGCAGGCGTAATCAGTTACTTGTGTCTCCGGCCGCGGCAGTGTCGGTTTGGAGGCACTGCCGCGGCTATTTTCTCTATGCGTTCTGCTCCTGAGCGGTCGCTATCTCCTCTGCTGGAGCAGTATCAGTGGAATCCTCCGGTGCTGCAGAATGGTGTGCGGTCTTCAGGCTGTTACCCGACGGATTGGTGAAGCGGTCGTTGAGGGTCTGCACATAGTTGTCAGTCGACTTGATCACCTCGGTCAGGCGGGCACGTGTGCGACGTCCCCAGCCTGCGGGAGCGCGCATGAGCATACTGCGCCAGGGTTTGGTGCTGCGCAGGAAGCTGCCGAGCGGGTTGCACAGCAGGCCGGCCGCTTCGCTCTGTTTGTGCAGGCTGGCAATCAGGCTCTTTGCTGCCAGTGAGCGGACACTGAAGTGGATCGCGCCGAACACCAGCAGCAGCGGGATCAGTAGCAGCCATGGGTTGAAGATCGGGTTGCCTGCCGCGTCGAGCAGCCAGGGCGGGGTGAAGCTGAAACCTTTCCAGTAATTGGCCTTGATGCTGAAGAAGAGCAGCAGTGCGAGCAGGCCTCCGATCAGCACGCCATCCCCCCAGAAGACTCGTTTGCGCCACCTCTTCAGGGTCTTGGCGACCAGCGGGATGCTGCGCTCCTCGATGTCGCGCGCGGTCTTTTCGAGGGCGCCGACGATGCGATAGGCGCGCTCGATCTCGACCTCCTCCATGCGGCCGTGGATATCTTTCAGGTCCTGGTCGCGTTTCTGCTCGTAACGTTCTCGCAGGGCAGTATCTTCGATCGGTATCGCCGCCTCTGGACTGTAGATGGTGTAGAAGCGTCCTGCGGTGAGGCCGCGCTCACCCAGGGCGCGTTGCCAGGCAGCGATTACGTCTTCCGGATTGTTCTCGCGGGCGGTGGTGTCGATCTGGTTGAGAATGTAGAGGAACTTGCCGGAGTCGGGGCGGTTGATAGTGTCGTCGATCAGGTGGTCGAGGGTGTCGCGCATGGCGCCCGGTTCCGGGTGACGCGCATCGAAGAAGACCAACACCAGATCCGACAGGCCGATGATATGGTCGGTGATGCGCAGGGTGGCGGTGCGTTGCGCATCGGCGTCAAAGCCGGGAGAGTCGATGACGATTTTGCCGCGCAGCTTGTCGCTGGGGCAGGTCTTGAGCTGCAGGTAGGCGTCGATGCGGGCGCCCTCGCCGGTGGCCACCTTCTCGATCTCATCGGACATCTGATAGAAGGGGAAGCGCGGGTCGGAGTCGAGCGCGACACCGGGCAGGGCGTGGCCGGTCTCCTCCCGGCTGTAGCAGATCACGGTGAATTTGTCGTCCACCGCCTGGTTGCCGGAGCGCTGGATCTTGTGGCCGATGTAGTGGTTGATGAAGGTCGATTTGCCCGCCGAAAAGGTGCCGAGAATCGAGATCAGCGGCCACCAGGGGATCTGCATGGAATAGGAGTTGTCGCCTTCGAGTAGGCCGAGTTTAAAGCCGATCTCGTCCAGGGTGCGGAAACTTTTGACCGTCTCCAGCAGGACGGGATTCTCCTGTTCAAGGTGGGTTTCCAGGTGTTGCAGGCGCGATTCGATAATCTTTCCGGCGGGGTGCATAGGGTGCTTTCTCCTCAACAAGGCCGATGATGTCGGGTGGTTGTTCGACGTTCCCTTAAAATTAGCGATTTCCACATACTAGCGCGAGCCAGATTTAGGTTACAGGGATAATTTGTCTCTGTGGATTGCATGCCAAGTTACAAGTCAAAGGGCGCGCGCGAAAAAAGTCGTATTTGTGCAGATGCTTAAATAGCCTTTATATCAGGGTGTCGGGCTGTCTGTTTTGTTGCATTGGTAATCGGCATCGGGGATACTTTCACGCCAAAATCACTCCAGTTCCTCTACTGTTTGCTGGAAAGCGCCTTGGATTTTGTGGAGATGGTATGGCTGATCTTTTTTCCGATGCATGGATGAAGGGTTTCATGGAGCACTGGAATGCCGAGCCAGAACTCTCCGACGCACTGGCCCAAATCGGTTTCAATAGTGTCATCGGCTATGGTTTTGTTGGCGATGCCCAGCCGCGTGGTGTGCTGTNGTGGATAATGGCAAGGCGACCTCTGCTGGGGAGTATGAGGGAGAGGCACTCAACTGGGACATCCGGGCTTCGGAAGCACAGTGGAAAAAGTGGTTGGCAAAGCCACCGGGCATGATGGGATTGGGCGTTGCTTTTACCTCTCGCAAGATGCGTTTTGAAGTGGGTGATTACGCCTCGATGCTCAAGGACCCACGCATGGCTGGTCCCTTCATCAAGAGTTTTTCGGTAATGGGGCGTGTCTGATAGCCTCTCCTCAGGCGGATCGCTGGCTCACTGCTGAGCCGAGGATTTGGCAGATTTCTCATAAAGATTCGGATATTTATACTCATCTAGGTTGCGCAGGATTATGGGTGACAGAATAAAAACGTTGGTTATTACTCTTAGCATGGCCTTGGCTGCGGCATCGGCAAGCACGCAGGCTCAGGAGTATGACGCCAGCAGCGGTGATCGCTTCGTGGTGCAGCAGGCGCAGGGCGTAACCCAGGTTTCTTTGGGCGGCACGGTGGTGCCCTATAAGGAGGTGACTCTGTCGGCGCAACTGCCTGGTCGGGTCAAATACCTGGCCGGTATCGAGGGCGATGCCTTCAAGTCGGATGATCTGCTGGTCGAACTGGATGACAGTGAGCTCTCGGCGAAGCGCCAGGCGGCACTGGCGCAATTGGCCAACGCCGATGCTCAGCTGCGTAATGCCGGGGTGCAATACTCCCGAGAACTTTGGTCGCCGAAGTCAAAAAATTCTCCTGGTGGCATGGGGGTGCCGAATCTGTTTGATCAGATGTTCACCCGTCAGATGGAGGATGTGATTGGCGAGCGTGATCGTGATGCAGAGCGCGGCGCCGATCTCTATGCCTCGCAGACCCGTATCCAGCAGGCGCAGAACACCATCCTGCGGGTCCAGTCAGAGATCCGGGCGATCGATGCCAAGCTGCGTGACGCCAAGAGTGTTGCGCCATTTGCTGGCGTTATCATGAAGAAGTTTATCGAGGTGGGTGACACGGTGCAGCCGGGGCAGCCGCTCCTCAAGTACGCGATGTGGAGTACCTGCAGATCGTTGTGGAGGTGCCCGGACGGCTGCGTCCCGGTCTAGCGAAGGATGATGCTGCGTGCCGAGCTGGATGTTGGCTCCCAGGAGATCCCGGTGAGGGTGGCGCAGATCTTCCCTATGGCCGACGCCCAGCGCCACACCGTCACCATCAAGTTTGACCTGCCGCAAGGGGTCTCGGCACCCGGCATGTACGCCAAGGTGCAGGTGCCGGACTTCAACGCGCCGACCCGCAGCAATCCGGTTATCCCCTCCAGCGCCATCCGCTACAACGGTAGCCTGCCCGGGGTCTACGTCATCGGCGAGGATGACAAGCCGATGTTGCGCCTGATCCGTGTCGGTGAGGAGCTGCCTGGTGGTTACACCATGGTGCTTTCCGGTCTGCGGGCGGGCGAGCAGGTGCTGCGTAACCCCGGTGTCGGTGTTAGTGCCGGCTGGACCCAGCCACAGCGCTAGTTAGCAGCTATCCAAACAGAGGCAGGTGGGTGATGATCAAATTCCCGCGCCTTTTCTTTCGCTATTCGTAAGGGGACCCAGCCCCTTCTGTTGCAGAGGCTTTGCGAGCGAATATGAGCCAGAACGACGACCACAACGATCAGCTCCACTCGATGGATCCCGATTACGAGGCCCACCTGGGCATAGCCGGCAGGACCGCTCGGTTCTTCATCGAGTCGCCGCTGTCGCCGCTCTTCTTCATCGCGATGATGATGATGGGGCTGATGGGCCTAATGCTGACTCCGCGCCAGGAGGATCCTCAGATCTCGGTGCCGATGGTCGACATCTTCGTCCAGTATCCGGGGGCGGCGGCGGAGCAGGTCTCCAGCCTGGCGATCGAGCCGCTGGAACGGATCATGTCGGAGATCCCGCGGGTCAAGCATGTCTACTCTGCCGCTCAGCGTGGTGGCGGTGTGGTCACCATCGAGTTCGAGGTGGGCGAGGAGATGGGGGCCTCGCTGGTCAAGGTGAATGACAAGCTCGACTCCAACATGGACAAGATTCCGCCGGGGGTGATGCCACCGCTGGTGAAGGCCAAGGGTATCGACGATGTGCCGGTGGTCAATCTGACTCTCTGGTCGAAGGATATGGATGGGGATTCAGTCCCCGATGTGGACGATGGCCAGCTACGCATGCTGGCCCACGATGTGCTGCAATCGATCAAGCAGCTGCCCGACACCGGTAGCGGTTTTGTGGTGGGTGGTCGGCGTGAACAGATGACCGTCGAGGTCTATCCGGAGCGTCTGTCGGGCTTCAACATCAGCATTGATCAGGTTGCCCAGACGATCAAGAAAAACAATATCGAGCTGCAGGCGGGCGGCATCGAAGGCGGTGATAGCCGGTTTAATGTGACTACCGGCGCCTTTCTGCGCTCTGCCGACGACATCAACCGTCTGATGGTCGGCATGCATAACGATGTGCCGGTCTATGTGCATGACNTAGCGCGGGTGACCCAGGGGCCGGAAGATGCCAAGCAGCTGGTGGCCTATTACACCGGCAAGGCCAGCAATCTCGATATCCGGGCCGATGGCGTCCCTGCAGTGACCATCGCGGTAGCCAAAAAAGAGGGCTCCAACGGCGTCACCGTGGCCAGTTCGATCATCTCCCGGGTCAACAAACTCAAAGGCACTCTGATCCCCAATAACGTCGCGGTCAGCATTACCCGGGATTATGGTAAGACCGCCGATGACAAGGTCAGCGATCTGATCTTCAAGCTGTTTGTGGCCACTGGCTTCGTCTTCCTGCTGGTGCTGGCGGCGTTTCGTGCCTTCCGTCCCGCTATAGTGGTGGTGCTGGTTATCCCGGTGGTGCTGCTGATGACCATCTTCAGCGCCTGGCTGATGGGCTACACCATCGATCGGGTGAGTCTGTTTGCCCTGATCTTCTCCATTGGCATCCTGGTGGATGACGCGATCGTGGTGGTGGAGAATATCTACCGGCGCTGGCTGGAGGAGGGCAAGACCGATGTAGCCACCGCGGTGGATGCGGTGCGTGAGGTGGGTAACCCAACCATCCTGGCCACCTTTACTGTTATCGCGGCGCTGCTGCCGATGGGATTTGTCTCCGGCATGATGGGGCCCTACATGGAGCCGATTCCGGCGCTGGGTTCGTCGGCGATGCTGATCTCGGTATTTGCTGCCTTTGTCTTCACTCCCTACCTCACCATGTCCCACTGGTTGCGCCCCTCGATGCGCTACCTGAAGACTGCCGGCGAGCGCGAGCACAAGGAGGCGGAGAGGTTGGAAAGGATGTTTCGTCGCGTCCTGGTGCCGATGATCGAGACTCCGAGAAAAGCGCGCTTGTTTCGGCTGGTGATGTGGGGGACGTTCCTGTTCGCCTGTTCGTTCTTCTACTTCAAGTGGGTGGCGGTGAAGATGCTGCCGTTGGACAACAAGCCCGAGTTTGCGGTGGTGCTCGACATGCCGGAAGGCACCGCGCTGCCGGTTACCGCGAACCTGGCGCACCGTATGGCGGAAGCGATCCGGGTCCATCCCGAGGTGATGGCGGTGCAGGTCTATGCGGGGACTGCACGCCCGTTCGATTTTAACGGAATGGTGCGTCACTACTACCTGCGACAGGATCCTTGGCAGGCCGAGGTTCAGGTGCAGCTGACGCATAAGGGCAAGCGTGCTGAGAGTAGCCACGATATTGCAGTGTATACACGGCGCCTGCTGACCGATATGACCGAGAAGCTGAAGCGGCAGAAGAGGATCCCGGCGGGTGTCAAATTCTCGGTGGTGGAGATGCCGCCAGGTCCGCCGGTGCTGCAGTCGGTGGTTGCAGAGGTCCACGGCCCAAACCAGGCGGTGCGCCACCAGGTGGCGAGTGAGTTGACCGAGATCTTCAGCCGCACCGAAAGTCTTAGGGACGTCGACAACTATATGCGCGATCCCTACAAATACTGGCGTTTCGAGGTGGATACTGAGAAGGCAGTGCGGCGCGGTATTTCGGTGGAGACGATCAATCGCAACCTGGCGATGGCGCTGGGCAGTGCGCCGGTGGGTGACGTCAAACAGCGCGCCGGGCATGAGCCGATCAATATCGTGATCCAGGTGCCCCTGGCAGAGCGTTCCGAGGTGACTCGTCTGGGCGATCTGCCGGTTCAGTCCGACAGCGGCATCACTGTGCCGTTGCGGGAGTTGGGGCAGTTTGTGCTGGTCACTGAAGAGCCGATTATCTATCATAAGGATCTGCGCGACGTGGAGTACGTGGTGGCAGAGGTCGGTGGCAAGTTGGCGGCGCCGGTCTACGGTATGTTCCAGGTGCAGGATCTGCTGAAAGAAGATGGCTACATCAGCCCCGACGGGGTGGCGCTCGAGAGCTTCTGGCTGGGGCCACCGAAGGATGACACCACCTCCGCCATCGAGTGGGCCGGCGAGTGGACAGTGACCTACGAGACCTTCCGCGACATGGGCGCAGCGTTCATGGTGGCGCTGGTGTTGATCTATGTACTGGTGGTCTGGGAGTTCGGTAACTTCCGCATCCCGGCGTTGATCATGGCGCCAATCCCGCTGACCCTGCTGGGCATCATTCCTGCCCACTTCGTGTTCTTCCACTTTGGTGCGGGCGGCGAGTTTACCGCCACCTCAATGATCGGCTGGATCGCCCTGGCGGGCATCATCGTGCGTAACTCGATCCTGCTGGTCGACTTCTCGATCCATCAGATCCAGCAGGGTGAACCGGTGGTGGAGGCGGTGATCCAGTCCTGCAAGACTCGCACCCGGCCTATCCTGATCACTGCCCTTGCGCTGGTGGCGGGTTCCTCTGTGATCTTTTTCGATCCGATCTTCCAGGGTATGGCAATCTCGCTGGCCTCAGGTGTGCTGGTCTCCACGGTGCTGACCCTGATCGTGATCCCACTGGGCTGCATCAAGGCGAGCAAGGATCTGGTGGAGGTTGCCGCGGCAACCTGTCCCGCCGGGGTGACCATGAAGAGCTATGAAGAGCTGATGCCGGGCGGTACGGCAGCAGCGATGAGTTCGGCGCAGCCAAAGCCGGTAGCCGATTCGACACCGCTCTGGATTGGGGTGTGGGGCAAGCTGATCACCATCGTGACCATGCTGTTCTATTTTGTTCGCGGCATCGTTCTGCTGTTGATGCAGCTATTCAGGAAAAAGCCATCCAGAGGGAAAGGCACGCCAGCAGCCGGCAATGCGTCGACCCCGCCCTCCTCTGGAAGCGGTGGGGCTGGCGGTGCAGATCGGGTTGTCGCTGGCTTGGCAGAGGCCGCCCCTGCGTCAGCCTTACGCCAACAGCAGCAGATGCTTCGGCCCGGGTGGAAGCGGAGCCGGCAAAGATAGTCGCGCAGGCTGATGCCGTTGACAAGGTTTCTGGGGCGACGAGGCAGGAGGGTGTCGCTAGCGAAGCGCCTGAGCCAGTTGCGGAAGCCGTGCAGCCAGATATGGCCGCAAGCGGGAAACCGGCGGCAGAAGCGGCACAGAGTGAACCGACGCCCAAAGTCCCGGCGAAGGCGCCGCCGAAGGCCAAAAAACGGCCATCGACTCTGAAAAAGAAAGTGGCGAAACCGAAAGCGGTCGAGGCCGTGACCAAGTCCGCTGTTGGCGTTAATTCAGCCGTTGCTCTGGAGGCGGGAACGCCCCGAGCAGGAGCGGTTCCGCTCCGGCTAAGAAAAAGGGCGGGCGTCGGGGCATTCGTTTGAAGAGCTGAGTCTGATGATGGTGGCGTCGCTTTGAAAGCTCTTCTGAATCGTCATCTGCTTAGCTTGGTGTTGGCTGTGGTCTGCCTGTTCGGTCAAGCCACTGTTATTGCAGGAGATCCCTATCAGGGCTATCGCTTTCGCCCACTGACTGATTCCCTCTGAACAGCGGCGGCAGGTGGTGCAAGAGCCTGCCGCTTTGCCGTGGCGCCCGAGTCTGGGTGAGACCAGAGACAAGAGGCGATCTGAGACGGCAAAGGGCTCACTCAGCGATGGCTCTGCTGCATTGGGCCTGCCGCGAGGCACCTATCGCCCAGTCGAGCGCTTTACGCAGGTTCCAGCCCAGGTCGGCAGCTATCAGTTTCGTCCGATTTCGTCGACAGAGGGGAAGCGCATAGATGCCCAGGGCAGGCCGCAACCACAAGATCGCGCAGCCGCCCTTCATAATCCCCCTCAGCGCTATCGCTTTCGTGGTGATCCGCTGCCTGAAAAGCGTAATAAACCTGCCCCCTTCAATTGGAAAGACCCCGATCAGCCAGCGGTTTCGCCCAGGTTTCGACCCGATAGTCGATTTCGCAAAGCAGGGCCCTTACAAAGTAGGGGGGCGGTTGCGCTATCTGGTCCCGCTCGAACTGAATCGTGTCTGCGAGCCGCCGCCGATGGGCTTCATATCAATCCTGTTGGTTATGCGATGATCTCTGAAAAACGGGAGANAATGAATAAGGGTAAAGGCTTGTATGCTGCTCTGGTGTGGCTGGCGTTGTCGTTCAGCGGCGCTCTTCAAGCGGGCTTCGCCTGCATTGAGTTTTCAGCGGAGATGGTCCAGCTTAATCCGGGCGGTGAAACCGTCAGCGGTAGGGTGTTGTGGGCAAGCGACACATGCGTACAGAGCTCAGGCAGGGTGGGGACACGATTGCGTTGATTGCTGATAGCGAATCGGGGAGCAATCTGCTGCTAAATCTTGAGCAGCGCACCTATCTGCTCCAGCAGGGGCGCCCAAACGTCGATGTAAAGTCTGGACGCGGTGAAGAAATCCCTGTGAAGAGGTAGAGGGCGCACTCTGTGAAAGGCTGGGTGAAGAGCAGCTCAATGGACGGCCAGCGAGCAAATGGCAGATCACCCTCGGCAGTGGGGAGGGTGCTCAGAAGGTGACCCAGTGGCTCGATAAACAGCGAGGCTTTCCGCTACGTACTCTCTCAGAAGGCGGGCAGCAGGCTGAGATGCGCCTGCTGGGCAGAGAGACCCTCGCAGGCCGGAGTGTGGAAAAGTGGCAGGTGAGTGTGAACCGCCCCGAGCAAGAGGTTGTTCGGACCACCCAATGGTATGATCCGGCGCTTTGTCTTGCCATTAAAGAGATTTTTCCGGGGGGTAGGGTGCGCGAGCTGAAACAGATCGAGCTTGGTGAGCAGTCGCCCGCTCTTTTTGTTGTGCCTGAGGGGTTCAAGCAGGTGGAGCTCCCCCGCTAGGGGGCTGATAAATAGGGCCTTGAAGGCGGAGTGACAGCTTCCCCGGTGGTTTTTTATCGGCTTGATTACCGTTAAACTGTGCGGCTAGTAATGGCGCGCCTGCTTGATCAGGCTGGCCGGCAATGCCTGCCCTGTCTGGCGCTTCCTCTTCCCATGTTGGGTCTTGTTCCCAGCAAAAATAGGTAGTTTGATGAAGACGGATAGACTTAAGCTGTTCTCTCTCGGCTCATTTTTCCTCATGTCTTTGCCGCTGATTGACGCAGAGGCCTATGTGCCAAACGGTGGCTTCTACTCGCCTTATGATTATCGTGCGTCGTTCTATCCGGAGCGTCAGAGGAGCCCTGATTATCCTCTGCCGCAGCCACGGGTTAGCTATCCGTTTCAATGGCAAGGCGTAACCCCGACACGTTTTCTTGAAGAGCTGCCACCGTTGTGGAGGGAGCGTTTTCGCCCCTATTCATCCGCTGGCGATCGCTATGGTAGACGTTATGTTCAGCCCGTCGACTACCGGGAGCCGGCGCCACGGATTCGATACTCTTTTCCTGCTCAGCCTCATCAGGCGTATGGATGGCGGCGTTCGAGGCCAGCGGTGGCGGATCGGTACCAGGGTTACACTGGACACATCTATCCGCCCTACTGGAATGCGTCAAGACAACCAGCGCCTCCTGCCTGGATGGCACATGAGTATGCCAACTATCGTTTCCGGCCGATGCGCCGGCAGTCTGGGCCGCAGCCGGTGCGCAACTGGGGCATGGTTGCACCGCGATCTACGGGCTACTCCCCGCAGTTTGCTGTGCCGCAGCAGGTTCAGATGCCGACCTTTCGGCCATCCCCTGATTACTACCAAGCAGCCCAGGTGCCAGATTATTCCAGGTTCAACCAGACGCGAATTCAGCACGGGTGGCAGCGACCTGGTCGTGAGTGGGCTGGAGCAGGCCCGGCTGCGAGCGGGCGCTATATCTATGGCTATTCAGCGCCTGCACGCTATGTATTTCGCCCTATGACGCAACCAGTTGCGCCGCAAAACAGGGCCAGTGGCTATCACAGAGCTATTCTGCCGGTGCTTATTCAAGATCCAACCCAGTCGCGTCGGCGCTTCAGGATAGGAGATCTGCCGCCTACAATCCTGCAGTGCAACCAGCTAATAATTGGAGGTTCGTGCCCCGTAATGAGAACAGGCCAGCGATGCAGCGGGGCTATCGTTTTCGGCCTGTCGGAATGACGCGCCAGGTGCCGGTTGCTGTGAGTGGTTGGCGAGGCGATTTTCGCAACAGGAACGAAGAGAACTATCGGCATGCTCAGCCTCAGGAGCTCTCCCCCAGTCGAGACGAATGGCCGATGTTGTCGAGCCTGCCGGACTGGCCGTCACGATGAAACGGATGATGATCCAATGCCGCGGCCTTTAGCTGCTTGGCGGGATGTCATATTGCAACGAGAGACGAACCTATGATCACGGTAGTCGGTAGTCTGAAGGGTGGTTCAGGAAAGAGTACCCTGACCTTTAATCTCGCTGTCTGGTTGGCAATGGCCGATACCGATGTGGTGTTGGTGGATTGCGATCCACAGGCGACTTTGACTGACGTGGTCGAAGTGCGTACCGAGGAGGGCTATGATCCGCGCATCAAGGTGCTCGATTCGAATGGCCTGGATGCAGCGCTGGCGGATGAACAGGGTGAGATGCTCATCGATGTGGGTACTGCCGATATCGAATCCTTGAAAAAAGCGTTGAAGATGGCCGACCGGGTGGTGATTCCGGTTCCCCCTTCGCAGGCCGATGTCTGGTCAACACAGCGTTTTATCCGCTTCGTTGAGGAGGCGCTAGGTGACCGGGAGATGCCTGAGTTAGTGGCATTTATTAATCGTGCGGACACCCACCGGGCGATCCGTGAGTCGGATGAGGCGGCCGCTGCTCTGATCTCCCTGCCTGGTATCGATTTCGTAAAGCAGCGTCTCTGCCAACGCACAGTCTTTCGGCGCTCCTTCAGTGAAGGGTTGGCGGTGTTCGAGCTCGACCCGCGCGGCAAAGCATCGCGGGAGTTCAATTCACTTACAGCAGCCCTCTATCCGCAGCATCTGCGGGCATAGGCATCAGCCGTTTATCAATAACCAATCGCAGCATGATAATCAGGCGTTCGCAGAAGCGTCTCTGTTTGCCAAAGAGGAGAGAGGTATGGGGATTATAAAAAATTTGTTGGCATTGATTGGCTTGGTTGCCATTCTTGCTGGCGGTGGGCTCTATATGAAATATAAGAATGTGGCCTCAGAGTTCGACCCGGGGGCGATTGACGCCTATGGGGATATGGTGCGGCAGCTGCTCGAAACGAAAAACGCAGCAGAGGCGACGATCTGGAAGCTCCCCGTTGAGGAAGGGCTCTCGGCTGATGAGGTTGAGGAGACCATGAAGTTCGTTGCAAACGAATACAATATGTCACATGTGGGTGAGCTGCCGCTCTCCAAGGATATCGAGGCGAAGAGTGGCAAGAAGTATCGCTATGTGAAGATCTTCCTCTTCTGTAACTCACTGACTGCAGCCAGAATGCTCGACTATTCAGATGCCTACTCTGCCTATCTGCCCTGTAGAATCACCCTGATAGAAGACGAGCAGGGAAAGCTCTGGCTGATTGCGCTCAATATGGATTTGATGATCTACGGTGGTAAACCGCTGCCTCCTGCGTTGAAAGAGGAGGCGATTCAGGTCAAGGAGTACATCCTCGATATCATGAAGCGTGGGGCGTCCGGAGAGTTCTGAGCCTGGCCGGAAAGGCCCAGTCAGCAGCTAAGTGGTTCGGTATCGCTTGTTGGTCTGGAAATCTCTGAATTAGAAGGCCTGCGACGATTATCGTCGCAGGTTTTTTTATGGGCTCGAGGGGGGGGGCAAACAGGCAGCCATAGTTGCAGCTGGCAGTGCTTGACGAGAAACGCCCCTGAACAGGGGCGCTCTTATATCGTTATCTGCAGTGTGGAGTGGGCCTGCGGCTACTCCACTTTTTCGATGCGCAGATTGGTTGGTGGATCTGGGGCGTAGGTCTCGATGGCGCCGATCTCCCAGGCTGCCCCTTTTGGCCGTCGGTTGCCCTTTAGATCGTAGCGGATGTCGATGCCGTAGAGGTCTTCGAATTCCTGATACGCCTTGCTGAGAATGCCGGCATCAACACCAGGGGAGTTGGAGACCTGCTCGTAGCTGTCTCTGGCAAATACAGGGGCTTTTACCAGATTGTTGCTGCTGCTAGCCAGCTTTGATACCAGGCTGGAGTCTGACAGCAGATCGACATCCGAACCGGAGCGGGAGGTCCCGCCGATATCGACCGAAGCACCGGCCGTGGCGCTGTTCCACAGCAGGTTGTTGCGCAGATCTATCTGTTCCGAGATGCAGCTATCTACGATGATGTTGTGTAGAGATGCGTCCAGGATCAGATTGTTCTCGATACTGAAAGAATCCGCTCCGCACTGCCAGGAGTGATGGATGCCATCCTCTGTGTTGACGATGGTGTTATTCACCACTTTGACATTGGTGGAGTCGCCGCCGATATCGAATTGGATGCCTCTTCGAACATTACGGATTATATTGCCGATGACATAGCCATCCTTGACCCCCTCGATTCGCAATCCACGTCCACCTGCCTGTGAAATGTCGTTGAAAAGCAGCCATGCACGGATGGGCCCATAGCCTCCAGCGAGATCGATGCCGTTACTGCCAAAGATGACGGCGTCGCCGATGGATGTATCAGACTTCTCATATCCGTAGATAGTGTTTTGGGAGATGATAGCGTCATGGATGGTCTTCAGGTCGACGCCGTTTTCGCGGTCCTCATGCATCACATTCTTGCCCACATAGACAAACCGCGGTGCAGGTAGACAGCGGTGGCAGCCTTGGAATGAGTCGCCGCTGTTGTGGTGGATGTGGTTCTCCAGAATCCACATATTGGTGGCACCGCTGCTCAGATTGACACCATGCATGTCGATCGGATTGCTTGGGCTGCCCCGGTGGTTGTCATGAATGTGGTTATGGTAGACCACATTGTTATTCGAGCTCCCCATCGAGACGGCGGAACCGTGGTTGCCCCAGTAGTCGGGGTCGCTGCTGACTTCACTGTGGCGGAGCACGATGCTCTCGGAGCCCGAGGCCATCTTAATGTTGATGCCGGTGTGGAAGTGGAGGTTCTCGACGATCAAGAACGAGCCGCCCAGCTCGATAACGCTCTCGCCGGGATCCTCAAAGCGGGGCATATTGTCAGGATCGGTGCCGCGGACGAAGACCGGTTGGCTGGCAGTGCCCGATGCTGTGATGTATTTGTCCCGGCCGATGTAGTAGGGGCCGCCATGGATCTCCACCACCGAGCCGGCGGGTAGAGAGATGGAGCTGCTTTTGAATAGGTCACAGATGGGGGCGCTTTTGGTGCCAGGCCAGTTGTTTTCGCTGCAGTTCGGGTCAGTGTTATCCACATAGTGGGTGTAGGGGGCAGTGCTATCGTTGCCATAGCCGGAGGCCCCGCTGTACATCTCGACAGATTCATCAATGCCAAATGGCGGCTCTGGAATGCCGATCGGTGGATTGTAGGCCAGGGCGTGCTGGACTGGTAGAAAAACACACAGCATTGCTGCCAGTTTGATCTTGCTTAAGCTGTTCATATCGCTCACTTTAGCGTTAGTTCCCAACGTCATGTCGTATGTCGTCCTTTGCTGCCGTTTATAAAGCCCTGCGGCTTGGGTTTGTGACCAACTCTGCGTTCCGGGTGTCATGACAGGACGCAGGAGACGTGTCGGGTGTCCGGCTGGGCCGGGTACGGCTGTTGAGGCGGCAATCCGCAGGTGAATCGTTCCGTTAGTTGCCAGATAGTGCCAGGATTATAGGTGTCAATTATCCCGACAGTCTTCGGCCTGCTTCACACTCCCCGCGTTCGGCGGCCTCTGAAGGATCATGGACAGCAGACTGCGACGTGAGACTGTGTCAGTCGTCGAGTTTGGCGATGATGCGGTTGCGCACAGGTTCATTCATGTCCGGGATCGGAAAAAGAGATGTTTTTCCCCAGAATCCCCTCCATCAGAAATCTGCCAATCGATCTGCTGATCTGTTGCGGCCCACACTGATCACCCTCCCGGGTTTGCAGCTGTCCGCCAATGATGAGCATCGCGAGGCCATGCATCATGGACCAGGCGGCAAGCGCCAACTCTTCGGTAGGCTCGTCACGGAAGACGGCTGCAGCCTTGCCGCTCTCGATCAGGGATAAGAGACTGTTGAATGCCCTTTCGAGGCCTCGGCCAGTGTGCCGGAACACTCACCAGGCGTGATGAATCCGCCAAACATCAGCTGGGTGATCTCGGGGTTTTCCACGGCCAGCTCAACATAGGCGATGCTTGCCTCCTGAAGCTGCCTGGTGGGGTCATCGGGGAAAGTCAGGGATGCCTCCCGGGTGCGTGTCGCCAGCGCATTGAAGCCGGATTCAGCGATCGCCATGAGCAATGCGCCTTTGTCTTTGAAATGACGATAGGGGGCAGAGTGGCTGACCCCGGCCCGCTTGGCCACCGCTCTCAGGCTGATGGCGTTAGGCCCCTTCTCGGCAATCAGACTGATTGCGGCCTTGATTAAGGCATTTTTCAGATCACCGTGGTGGTAGTTCAATCGCTGTTCCGTCTGATTACAGTGAGTTAGTGGTTAACCTGTGCAATGTTGACGCTGTCAACTTGTGGTGTAGGATTGCATTCCCAGATCCACACCAACAGCTGATTGATTGGTGCTGCCAAGCAGGCTGCCACCGCTACAAGGGAAGATAACAATGAAATCGATACTATTGGTCAGATTTTTTGCTGGATCGCCCCTGTTTGCGGGAGTCGCTACACTAACCGTCATGCTCCATTCTGTCATGGGGCTCCTCAGCATGCTGACTGCATAGGTGCGGGAGGCAATGGACAGCTACCTACTGCTGAAGGCGATCCACCTGCTGGGTGTTACTGCCGGTGCAGACCAAACAGGCCAGAATGGCGAAGGTATTTCGGCGGGATCAGCCGATCCCCGAGCACTACTGGCAGCTCGGCCGGATGTGAATCATATTCGGTCCCTGCCCTGCTGCCGCTGCTGACCCTCTACTGGATGGTTTTCAAGCCGGTGTCATGGCCTCATCTTCTGATGTCATGCGACCTGTTGGCGAAAAAGGAGTTTGACGTGAACAAGATCCTCACTCTACCTCTGCTGATGCTATTGTTGCCGCTGCCAGCATTGGCAGCCCAGCTGCAGAGCGTTGCGGCCCGAGTGGCCACCCAGCAAGAGACCCTCACCGGCTTCACCCGTGAGGCGGCGCTGCTGGTTGTTTCTACCGAGGTTGCCGGCCGGGTCGAGCGGGTGACAGCGGATGTGGGCGACAGGCTTGAGAAGGGCACGTCGTTCGCCTGTCTCGACACAACCTTCATCGACCTGGAGATTCGTGCCAATCAGGCGGAGCAGCAGCGTCTGCAGGTGGATATCACCCACTACAGCAAGCAAGTGAAGCGCTTCAGCCGGCTACTGCAACAGAAGAGCTCATCCCAGAGCCAGCTGGATGAGTCAGAACGCGCCCTGCAGAGCAGCCGTGCCCAGCTGGTTGCCAGTCAGGTGCAGGCCCAGATCCTGCGCGAGCGCCGGCAGCGTCACTGCGTGGCGGGGCCTGCGGGCTGGCGAGTGATTGAACGTCATGTGGAGCCGGGGCAGTGGCTGAATATCGGAACGCCAGTGGTGACTCTGGGGGACTACTCACGCCTGATCGTACCGTTTGCCCTTAACAATGCGGAGTTCACCGTACTTGAGCGACAGGCTGGCGATCTGAAACTGCGCCTGCCAGATCGGGGAGGGGAGGTAACGGCGCAGATCGAACATGTCTCCCCTGCCTTCGACCCCGTGTCACGCAAGATCCAGGTAGAGCTGGCGATCGAACAGCCCATGCAACAGCCCCGCGGCGGTATCCGTGCCGAACTCCGGCTTGAGTTGCCAGCATCTTCCGGGACGGTGCTACTGCCCCGCGCCGCTCTCAGCGAACGTTATGAGCAGCACTGGCTGACCCGCGCCGACGGCGAGCAGCTGAAGGTGGTCTATCTGGGAGTAGCCAGCGGGGTTGAGGGGGAGTGGGTGCGGGTTGCCGCGCCGGGGCTCAAGGCCGGTGACCGTTTCCAGCTCCCGGCGGAGTAGGGCCATGGAGTCGCTGATACGTTTCTCCCTCAAGCAGCGGGTCTTTTACAACCTGATGTTCGTGGTGTTGATGGTGGTGGGCTTCATCTCCATCTTCGCCATGCCCGCAGAACGCTACCCCAACTTCGGCTTTGGTGAGGTGATCATCAACACCATCTACCCCGGTGCCTCGGCGGTGGAGGTAGAGACCCTGGTGACGCGCAAGATCGAGGATGCGCTGGAGACGGTGGACGATGTGGAGTGGGTCAATGCCACCTCCTTTAGCGGTCGCTCCAATGTGCGCCTCAAGTTTGTCGACGATTCGGACTACGAGGCGCTCTACGACGAGGTGCGCTTCGAGGTGCTCAATATCATCAACGAGCTGCCAGAGGGGGTCGATCCGCCGCACATGCTGTATGTGACGGTGCAGGACTGGCTGCCGGTGATTGCCGTCAATTTGGTGGGGGAGCATAGCAACCGGGCGCTGGCGCTGATGGCGGAGGAGCTGAAGAGCCGCCTCAAGCAGATTCCCAACGTGCAGGAGGTGAAGCTGAGTGGGGAGGATGTGCAGGAGTTCCACGTCTCCCTCGATCCCGCAAAACTGCGAGCGCTGGGGGTCAGCTACGAGCGGGTTGCTGCTGCCCTGAGCAGCGCCAACCTGTCGATCCCGGCGGGCAAGTTCACCGCCAGCAGTGGTGAGTTCTTGGTCAAGGTGGATGAGCGTTTCGTCAGCCGTGAGCAGGTGCTGCAGACCGTGGTGCGCAAGGATGCCGATGCCAGTCTGGTGCGGGTGGCGGATCTGATCAGTCACGCCGGCATGGGCTATCGCGACCCGGTGGTGATCTCCTCGGTCAACGGCAGGCCCTCGCTGGGGTTGCAGGTGATCAAGTCCGATGCGGGCAACGCGATGCGCATCCGTGATGCGGTGGTGGCGCTGCTGGAGGAGTTCAGGCCACTGCTGGCAGCCCAGGGGGTGGAGCTGGTGCTGACCCAGGATTCCACCGTCTATATCGAGGATGGCCTCAACACCCTCGGCATGAACATGTTGGTGGGCATAGTCCTGGTGTCGCTGATCATCTGGTACTTCATGGGCATCCGCAATGCCGGGCTGGTGACCATCGGCATCCCCTTCTCTTTTATGATCACGATGCTGATCATGTACCTCACCGGCAACAGCTTCAACGAGATCACCCTGTTCTCGTTCGTGCTGGTGACCGGCATCATCGTCGACGATGCGATCGTGGTGACCGAGAACATCTACCGTCACGTGCAGGAGGGGGAGCCGCTGCAACAGGCGATCGTTAGTGGCACCGCTGAGGTGGCGCTGCCGGTGATCTCCGCCACCATGACCACCGTCGCCGCGTTCCTGCCGATGTTGATCATGTCGGGCACCACCGGCCAGTTCTTCGCCCTGGTGCCGAAGGCGGTGACCTTTGCCATCCTCGCTTCGCTGGTGGAGTGCCTGCTGATCCTGCCGATCCACTACCTCGATTTTGGTCCCCGTGGCGGTAGCATGATCAAAGCGGTGGAGCGCGACAATCTCCTGCTGCGGCTGCTGCGCAGCTTCACCGACCGGGTGCTGCGGTTCACCCTGCGTTTCCGCCTCACCAGCGTGTTGCTGGTGGTGATTGCTTTCGGTGCGGCGGTGGTGATCCTGGGCCTCTCAGTCAGCGGCAAGGCGCCACTGATCCGCATCCAGTTCTTCCCCGACGACTACAAGCTCTACTATGTGGATGTGGTGGGGCCGAGCAACACCCCGATCGAGACCATCGACCGCAAGGTGCGGACGATTGCAGAGGCAGTGATGGAAGATGGCCCCGGCTACGCCCGCTCCGCTGCCGGATTTGCTGGCTACTACTTCAATGAGGACTACGAGCCGGTGTTCGGCAACAACCATGGCTCGGTGATGGTCACCATGCCGGCGGTGGCGGAGCAGGCCTTTGCCGACCCGCTGGCCCACCTAGAGCGGATGCGCCAACGCCTCAAACCGCGCTTCGAGACCGACGGTTACCAGCTGCATATCCACCCGCAGAAGGATGGTCCGCCCACTGGCAAGGACATCAACGTGCGTATCGTCGGCTCGAAGACCGAGACGGTCGCCGCGCTCGCCGCCGAACTCCTCTCCTTCATGCGCGCCGATCCCGATATTGGCCCGCATCTGCTCGATCTGGCGGATGACCAGGGGCGCCCGCGCCGGGTGATCCGGCTCGAGGTGCTACAGGATCGGGTGGCGGAGTATGGTCTCGATAACGCCCGGGTGGCGCGGCTCGCCGCCAGCGTGCTCGACGGCCGCTATATCGGCAAGTACCGCCATTTGGATGAGGAGATCGATCTCAAGCTCTATGTGGATCAAGCACAGCTGACGGAGCCGGAGCATGCGCTCTACCTGCCGGTGGTGGAAGATGCCGACCGGCCGGTCCATCTGGCCGATCTGGTGCGGCTGCATAGCTATTCGGAGCCGGGCGAGATCAAGCGCTACCAGGGGCAGCGGGCGATCAGCCTAAAGGGGAATATCAAAGAGGGCGCGCCGACTTCGACGCCGGCGATCGTCAGCGCGGTGCGCGCCCACTACGAGACCCTGCGTGATCGCTATCCGGGCGCTACGGTAATCTTCGGCGGTGAGCATGAGGACACTCAGCGTTCTTTTGAGTCGCTGGCCTACGCCTTCATCATCGCGGTACTGGTGATGTATGTGATCCTGGCGACCCAGTTCCAATCCTACCTACAGCCGATGATTATCCTCTCGGCGATTATCTTCGCCCTGATCGGCGTGGTCTTCGGCAAGCTGGTCAGCCAGTCGTTGTTCACCGTTAACAGCTTCATCGCGGTGATCGGCGTGGCCGGGGTGGTGGTCAATGACGCGCTGGTGCTGATCGACTTCATCAATCGTCGCTACCGGTCGGGTATGGCGCGGCGCCAGGCGATCATCGAGGGGGTGCATGTGCGGCTGCGGCCGATCGTCCTCACCACCCTCACCACCACCCTTGGCCTGCTGCCGATGGCGCTGGGCATCCCCAGCTACTCGTTGGTGTGGGGCAGTATGGCTTCCACCTTCGTCACCGGCTTGGCCACCGCCACCGCCCTGACCCTGTTCATCGTGCCGGTATTGTGGGATCTGCTGACCGGGCTGGAGGAGCGCCGCCAGCGTCGTCGTAAGGGTACAAATCGGAGTGTGGATCTCGATGTGGATGAACATGAACAGATCACGGGTTGACGGATTGGGAAAAATGGACCGATTATGACCTGAAATTGACCGCGGTAGAGGGATATAATCAGTTCTCATTTCGATTGCAGGAACGGGCCATGCGATCACTTATCATGATCTATCTGCTGCTGGTAATGACTCTGCTAGCAGGCTGTGGCGGCGGTGATTCATCCACTACCACCACCCAATCCACTGACAGTGGCGATGCGGGTGGCACCACGCTCCCGCTCACCAGGGTCGACGCTGGCCCGAGCGGCCGTGTCGATCTGCGAGTCTCCTGGGATCTTACCCCCACCACTCAACTGCCGGTAACAGGCTTCAAGGTCTACCATGCCGCCACTTCCGACTACGATGCGATGCTGCCGGTGGGGGAGCAGAGCGATGGCAGCAGCAGGCAGTTCATACTGCGGGATGTGGCGGTCGGCACGCACTACTTTGCGGTCACCGTCGATGACATCGACGGCTACACCAGCGGCTACTCGGAGATGTTGGCGGTGGAGGTCCAGTAGTGCGGTTTCAGGCCTATTCCGGTAGCTGTTCCTTTAGGTAGTCGATGCGCTTCAGGCGTTTTTTCAGATCTCCCTGTAGCGTCTGGGCTGCTGCTGGGTTATCTAATCCTTTTGTGGCGACCTGAGTCGCGTCCATTGCCTCCCGGTAGCATTGTGCAGCCGCCTCGATCATCTCCATCTCCTCCATCACTTCGCCCAAGGCGATCTGGCTTTGGGCGTACAGCAACGGGTCGTCTATCTTTGTGGCGATCTCTGCCGCCCGCTGGAGCTGTGATTCTGCTGAGGCACGATTGCCCTGCTCCTGTTCCAGCTCTGCCAGTTGCAGCAAGGCATCAAACTCAGCGCTAGAAATATTGAGCGAATCGGCTAGTTTCTGAACTTCTTGGTAGATCGGATAGGCTGCTCCAAGATCACCGCGCAGTCGTTCAGTTTTTGCTTCGGCGAGCCGCAATCGTAATTCTGCTTTACGGAAACGGTTAGACTCGGCGATCTCCAGAGCTTGATGGATATAGCTTTTTGCCTCATTGAGTTCGCCTCGCTGCTGGTTGATGCTGGCGAGTGTCTCCAAGGCCTCTAGCTCGGCGCGGTTGTCGCCAATGGCCCGCGCCAGGGAGAGGGCCTGGGCGGCCGGCTCCTGGGCCTCGGCAGGATGTCCGGCGGCGAGTTCGATCTGTCCTTTGAGGCTGAGCGCCGCCAGTTCCAGACCCCGGTCCTGATGGTCGATGCCTGCCGCCAGCGCCTCCTCCACATACTGGCGTGCCCAGCGCAGATTTCGTTGCTTGAGACGAATCTCGGCACGCAACAGTTGTAGTTTGCCGCTGCCAAGCGGTTCCTCTCTGCTTTTCGTGATCTTCAGGGCCTTTGCTGCCACGGCCTCAGCCTCATCGAGCTGATTCTGGCCTAGCAGTTGATGGATCTGCTCCAGCGCCTTGAGCACCCTGTCACTGACATGATCAGCCGGTTTGGTTGGTGGTGGTTCAGCGGTAGTTTCTGCTTCACTGGTCGATGTGGTTTGGCTGACGGGCTCAGGGGGCAGACCGAATTCGAAGTAGCTCCTGGCCTCCTCGATACTCTCAAAGCTGCTGACCAGCGGTTGCTCTGACGGCTCGGCATAGAAGCAGGTGGCGAACAGCTCGGCCAACGCCTCGCTACGATGAAAGGGGGCATCTTCCTGCTCTCCAAAGGCCTCTGTCAGCGTCTGACTCTCCTCTTCATCAAGGGCGACCTCGCCGCTGGCCAGTTTGAGAAAGTGGCTCTGATAGCGCACAAACAGGCCGGGATCAGCGCGGCAATGGTCGATGAATCTGCTGAAGCGTCGGTTCAGCACGATCATCAGTGCCACTCGGCCCGGTTCGAGTTGGCTGCTGCCATTCAGGTTGGTGTTGGCCTGCCCCTTGTCCCACTCTGAGATGAACTGGTTGATCAGGCGTTTGGCATCGCGGAAGTTGGCGCCGCTGGCATCGCGGATGATCTGCGCCCAGATCTCCGGTCGCTCTAGTAACTGATCCACTGCGCTCTCCCCCAGGCAGTGGCGAACATATCTGAGAAAGCTAGCGCTGGTGACCTGAGGGACAGGGAAGGGGATCTGGATCAGTTTCTCGATGTAGCGTTTGCCCCACTCTGGGTCGAGCTTCTCCCGGTCGGTATTGAGCAGCTTCGAATAGAGGGCGTAGACTGCGCGCGACAGCTCCTGTTCAGCAATCCCCATCACCACGATCATGTTGGGCTGGTTGAGCACCAGTTTCAGTGCCTCCAGCACCGTCGCTGCGGCGTCGGGCAGGCAGCGGTCCAGGTCATCGACAAATAGCACCACCAGCCGCCTGACTCTGGGGGCTGGTTTGCTCTGGAGCAGTGTATCGAATGGCTTCCTGATCTGGTGCAGCACTCTTTGCCTTAAGGGAGATCTGCTGTTGGGGCGGGTTACCTCCTGAATCAGCAGCCCGATGTTCTGCTCGAACTGGTGCAGGAACTCCGGTGACCAGGGCTCCTGTTGCGCCGCATGGACCAGCTCTATCCCCGGGGTGCCTAATAGTCGGCCCCACAGTAGCTTGGCGAGACTGAGCTTGATGCCCTGCTGACGGCGCTTGTATTGTCTTGTCGCCGAGTCGCGGTCGGTGATCTTATGCACCAGCTCCAGCGCCAATCCTTTCCACACCTCCTCTCGGCTATGGTATTTCCAGGGGTCGAACCAGACCGTATGGCACTCATCCTTCAGGCGTTGCTGCAACATGTGCATGATGCTGCTCTTGCCCATACCCCACTGGGCGAAGATGCCGATGGTCAGCGGTGTGTTGTGCTGGTCGGAGGCAAGAATGCGATGGGCGAGGGGGTTGATGAAGGATGCAAAATCAAGCCGGTCGTCCCGTGAAGCAGAATCTTTTACCTGATCATGGCCGACTGGATTGTCGTTGAGAAACTTGAGGCAGATCTCGGATGCCATCGGTGTCTTCCCCCCGTTCCAGCCGCTGGAGCCATGTTGAGAAACTAGTTCCTGCTCTGATAGGCGTCAAGCCGGTGATTGGCTCGGTTATACTGCCGCCTCTATACGTAACCTAACTGATCGCCGATGAAACTGCTTGCCCTTGAGACAGCCGCCGAAGCCTGTTCCGCCGCCCTCTATCTGGAGGGTGAACTTACCAGCCGTTTTCAGGTAAAACCCCGCGGCCACAGCGAACTGATCCTCACCATGATGGACGAGCTGCTGGCCGAGGCCAGTCTGCGCCCGAACCAGCTTGATGCGTTGGCCTTTGGCCGTGGTCCCGGCTCTTTCACCGGGGTGCGCATTGCCACCGGGGTGGTGCAGGGGGTGGCGTTTGCCGCCGAGCTGCCGGTAGTGCCGGTCTCGACCCTGGCCGCGCTGGCGCAACGGGCGTTTCGTGAGCGTGGTGAACGCAGGTTGCTGCCGGCGTTTGATGCCCGGATGGGGGAACTCTACTGGGGCGCCTACTGGGTCGATGATGCGGGTATCGCACAGCTGCAGGGGCAGGAACTGGTGGCTCAGGCCGACCAGGTAAGCCTGCCCAACGGGGAGGGCTGGTACGGCATCGGTGGCGGCTGGCAGGCCTATGGCGAACAGCTGCGTCCGCGGCTTGGCGCTCAACTCAAGGCCAGTGACGGCGAACTGCTGTGCCGGGCCGAAGAGGTAGCCCTGCTTGGTGTCGATGGCTTTGCCCGTGGCGAGGCGGTGGCCGCCGAGGCCGCACTGCCAGTCTATCTACGTGATCAGGTGGCGAAGAAGCCCCGTTCCTGATTACGGCTCACCCGGCACGCATCGAGATTGTTCCAGCTCTCCAGAGCTGGGTACGGCTGGGTTTAGCTAGGCTCTCGCGTGGATCGAGAAGTAGCGGCCTGTCATCGGTGTTCAAGTTGCCGAGTGAGGCATCAGGCGCATGCGGACGCGATGGGGTAGCTGTAATATTGAGGTGCGGCGCATCTAGCTGAATCTCGATCTGGCCAAGAAGTCACGTCAGTGTCTGGAGTGCGTCGTCGTACATGAGGTGTTGCACTTGCTGGAGCGTCATCATAACAATCGGTTTCGGCGCTGATGGGGCGTCTCATGCCGCCGTGGCGGGTGTATCGGGAAGAGCTGAATCGCGCACCGCTGGCGCATAAGGATTGGTGTTACTGATCCCGCCTTCTCCATCCGCTCTCAGCCTTTGACCAAGCGCACGCAGCAACCCCAGTTGAATAGTAAAATTGCCGGTCAGGCCAGATCCAGGTAAGTACAACATGACACTGCTCAAGACGCTGACAACGAACCAAATCAAACGCTGGGCCGGTTCCCGCTCCTATGGGCGTGGTGAGGCCTATTACCAAGATGAGCGGGTCCGTAACCTGCGGGAACGCCGGGGTAAGATCGCGGCGACGGTTAGAGGCACTCACAGCTACCATGTTCGGTTGTGGGGAGATGGCAAGGTTATCGATTACGATTGCGACTGCCCGGTGGGGCTGGGTGGCGATTTCTGCAAGCATTGTGTGGCGGTTGCACTGGCCTGGATGGAGGAGCAGGCGCCGGCTGGCAAGATGGCCAGATGCAGGCAGCCGAAACAGGCGGAAGCGGATCTGACTATGAAGGATGTGCGAGGCCTGGCTGCTGCTACAGGAGAGGGAGGCTCTGGCGGATATGCTCCTTGAGGCCGCCGTGGAAGATGAACAGCTCGTCGACCGGCTGATGCTCAAGGCTGCCGCAGCCCGGGGTGTGAACCTGGATACCTATAGAAAAATCATCGACCAGGCGATCGGTAGCGACGGATTCATCGATTACTATGCGATGCCCGACTATTACCGCGGCATGGACGGAGCGATCGATGCCATTGACGAACTCCTGGCCCAGGGCCATGCTGCCGCGGTGATCGAACTGAGCGAGTATGCTCTGCAACGGACGGCGTGCGCTATTGAGACTGTGGAGGATTCTAACGGCTACATGAGTCTGCTGTTGGAGCGACTGCAGGCACTGCATCTGAGTGCCTGCCGCAAGGCAAAACCTGACCAGGAGGCGCTGGCGGAACGGTTGTTCCGTTGGGAGTTGAGTGGTGACTGGGATGTGTTTCAGGGCGCCATCAAGAGCTACGCCCAGGTGTTGGGGATGCGGGGCCGCGAGCACTACCGCGCACTGGCCGAGGCCGAGTGGGCCAAGGTTCGGTCGCTCAAACCGGGTGAAAATGATCAGAGCCGATACTGTCGGCGTTTCTACATCACTAGCATCATGGAAAGCCTGGCCGAACAGAGCGGCGATATC
Source organism: endosymbiont of Riftia pachyptila (vent Ph05) (assembly GCF_000224455.1). NCBI lineage: Bacteria > Pseudomonadati > Pseudomonadota > Gammaproteobacteria > endosymbiont of Riftia pachyptila. Next base: position 23,114 of record NZ_AFOC01000006.1, on the reverse strand, counting down.
GAGGCGCTGGTGCAGGTCAAGAGCCAAGACCTGTCATCCAGTTACGCCTTCTACCAGATCGCCGAAATTTACCGCAAGGCGCGCCGCAGCGAGCAGGCGCTGGAATGGGCGGAGAGAGGCATCCAGGCCTTCGGCGATGAGGCGGATAGCCGCCTGCAGGATCTGCTGGCCGATATGTATCACCGTCGCAAGCGGTACGACGAGGCGATGACTCTGATCTGGCCCCAGTTTGAACAACGCCCCTACCTCAGCAACTATCAAAAGCTGAAAAAACATGCTGATCGCTACAAACACTGGCCCTACTGGCGTCAACGTGCCCTGGATCAGTTGCGGGCGGGCATCGAGCCGAGGGTGAAGAAGTCGCCGCGCGGCCAACGGCATTATCGTCCCGGGTCGGATCGCTCCAGGCTGGTGGAGATCTTTCTGTGGGAGAAAGAGATCGAGGCCGCCTGGCAAGAGGCTGTTGAAGGGGGGTGCAGTGAGGAACTCTGGCTCAGGCTGGCTGGCCTGCGGGAGAAGGAGCATCCTCGCGATGCAGTTGCTATCTATCAGAAGCTGATCGGCCCGATTGTGGAGCGCACCAACAACGATGCCTACGCCGAGGCCGCCGCCTTGCTGAGCCGGGTTGAAAAACTGATGGGCCGGTTGGGGGACAAGGCCGAATTCCGGCACAATCTTTTGCAAATCCGGGAGAAATATAAACGCAAACGTAATTTCATGAAATTGCTGGAGCGGTTTGGAAAATAACCAAGAAGGCCGCCTTAAAACCGATCCCTTTATTCGTCACCATTGTCCTAACTTCCTCTTGTGCTTGTTCCAGCCAAGTCTCCCGGAGGCCAAATATCGGCCATACTTAAAGCAGCAGAGGAGGGCTGGTATGCAATGCGGGCGGGGTTTCCAGCAGTTGCTGGTGGTGTTGTTATGGTGCGGGGTGTTGTTCCCAGTTGCCGCAGAGGATGTCTATCGACAGCAGCGCGAGGTGATGCTGGATGAGGTCGAGCGGGAGCTGCGGGTATTGGCTGTGCCATTTGGGCTGGAGGGGCTCTCACCCCGGCTCCGCGTGGCGATGGCTGATGTGCCCCGGCACGAGTTTGTGCCGCCACAACAGCGCGCCAACGCCTATCAGAATCGTCCGTTGTCCATCGGCTATGGCCAGACCATCTCACAACCCCTGATCGTGGCGTTGATGACCGAACTACTCCAGGTCTCGGCAGGGGATCGGGTGTTTGAGCTGGGCACCGGGTCCGGCTATCAGGCGGCGGTGCTCGATAGGCTCGGCGTGGATGTCTACTCCATGGAGATCGTCGAAGAGCTGGCGGATCAGGCCAAACAGCGCCTGCAGCAACTGGGTTTCGACCGGATTCGGGTGCATCTCGGGGATGGCTATCATGGGCTGCCGCAGGCTGCACCATTCGACGCCATCATCGTCACCGCGGCAGGCAGCCACGTTCCGCCACCGCTGGTGCGCCAACTGAAGCGGGGTGGGCGTATGGTGTTGCCGGTGGGCAACCGCTACCACGTCCAGCAGCTGGTGCTGGTGATCAAAGGGCTGGATGGCAGTCTCACCACCCAGGAGATCCTGCCGGTCTCCTTTGTGCCTCTGACGGGCAGTCACTGAGTGGTGTGGGAAGGGTCGTCTGGAAAATAAATGACGACCGTTTCTCATCGTTGTGTAGCGGATGCGGGGTTTCCACCCTATCTGGCGATCGGCCTGCTGTCGGCTTCGGCGCTGGCCTACGAGGTGTTGCTGACCCGGCTCTTCTCGATGATCCACTGGCCCGGCCTGGTCGGTATGATCATCAGTCTGGCGCTGCTGGGGTATGGCGCCAGCGGTACCTTTCTGAGCCTTCTGGGCGACACACTGACACGCCATTTCCGCCTCTTTTTCGCCCTCAATGCGCTGCTGTTTGGTCTGCTTGCCTGGTATGCCTTCCAGTTTGCCGCGCGGGTGCCGCTGAATCCGCTCGATCTCGCCTGGAACTGGCGGCAGTTGGCTTATCTGTTGCAAGTCTATCTGCTGTTGGCGCTGCCGTTTTTTGTGGTGGCGAATGCGCTCGGTCTCGCCCTGCGTCGCTATCGCAGCTGGGTCAACCGGATCTACGGCAGTGATCTGCTGGGGGCCGGGATTGGTTCCGCTGCGGTGCTCCTGTTGCTGTTTCTCTCTGCGCCGTCCCAAGCACTGTTCATCGTGGCTGCCTGTGGCACTACGGCGGGGATCGTTGGCGTCGTGGAGTCGATGGGCTGGCGACGCCGCCCGTTGTGGTGGCTGCTGCTGCCCTGTCTATTGGCGCTGATCAGCTGGCTTGCCAAGCTGGAGCTGGCTGTAGAGCCGGCCGACTACAAGGATCTGTCTCAGAGTCTGACGGCGCGGGGGGCGGCGGTGCTGGTGCAGGAGAGTCATCCACTGGGGGTGGTGACGTTGCTGGAGAACCGCCAGGTGCCGATGCGCCATGCGCCTGGTCTGAGCCTGCTGTCGCCGTTTGCGCCGCCGGGGCGTGCGGCGCTGTTTGTCGATGGGGATTTCAGCGGGGCGCTGGCTGCGCCGGATCAGCAGAGCGACTATCTGGGGTATCTCAGCTCTGCGCTTGCCTATCAGCTGGTGGCGCCAGCTCGGGTGCTGCTGGTTGGTGCAGGTGATGCGACTGGAGTAGAGCAGGCGCTGGCGCTGGGCGCGGAGCAGATCGACCTGATCGAACCCCATCCCAGGCTGTTGGCGCTGCAGCAGGCTCAGCTTGAGCACAATAGAGCATTTGCTGGGCGGGTGAGTTTCTATCCGCGTACCTTGCGCAGCCATCTGCGCCAACCGCACACTCGTTACGATCTGATTCAGTTGACGGTAGGGGAGGGGCTGGGTGATGTGGGCGGACTGAATTCCAGCCAGGAAGAGTATCGCTACACCCTGGAGTCGTTACGTGGCTGTCTGGAGCGGCTCACGCCCAACGGTGTGGTGACCCTGACCCGTGGGCTCAATCTGCCGCCCAAGGATGGCCTGAAACTGGTGGCGGCTTTCAACCTGGCGCTGCGCCAGCTGGGCAAGTCAGAGCCGGCGCAGCATCTGGCGCTGATCCGCGGCTGGAATACACTTACCCTGGTGGTTGCGCTTGAGCCCTTGAGTGGTGCGCAGCGGCAGGCGGTGCGGCGCTTCAGTCGCGAACGGATGTTCGATCTGGTCTATCTCTCCGATCTCGGCCCGGAGGAGGTCAACCGCTTGCACCGGCTGGCGCGACCCTTTTTCCATGAGGGGGTGCGGGCCCTGCTGGGGGAAGGCGGGGAGCGCTTCATCGATGATTACCGCTTCGATATCAGGGTGACGACGGATGACCGCCCCTACTTTAACCACTTTCTGCGTCTCTCCAGAGTTGGAGAACTGTTGCAGCAGCCTGCCGGCAGCGGCCTGGCTCATCTCGACTGGGGCTACGCCCTGCTGCTGATCGCCCTGCTGCTGGCCCTGTTGAGCAGCCTGTTGCTGATCCTGTTGCCGCTGGCCCTGTTGCGCCGGCGTCTGCCGGCAGAGCCGGGTTGGGGGCGGGTCGTGCTATTTTTCAGCGCCATCGGCATCGCCTTTTTGTTTATCGAGATCGCCTTCATCCAGCGCCTGCAGCTGTTTCTCGGTCATCCTGTCTATGCGGTGACGGCGGTGCTGGCGGGTTTTCTTGCCAGCGCTGGCTTGGGGAGTTTTGCCTCCCACTGGCTGGCACAGCGATTTGGTGCCCGTGTTGTGCTGGCAGCGGTGGTGGTGACGATTGCGCTCTGGGTGGCGCAGTTTCTCTGGCTGGGGCCCGCGCTGCTGGAGAGGCTGGGGGGGCTCCCGCTGCTGGCCCGGTTTGTCTTCAGCTTTCTGCTGATCTTGCCACTGGGGCTGGCGATGGGCATGCCGTTTGCCTTGGGTCTACAGGCGCTCGGCGAACGTCAGCCAGCCCTGATGCCTTGGGCCTGGGGCATCAATGGTTGCGCCTCGGTGGTGAGTGCGCTGCTGGCCGCGCTGCTGGCGGTGGATCTGGGGTTTAGCGGGCTGATGCTGCTGTCGGCAGCGCTCTATCTGCTGGCCTGGGCCGGGTTTCCTGGCGCAGATTGACGCCAGTTGTGGCTTCAGAATTGGATGCCGACACCGACCCCGGTGCGGATCCGGCCGCCTGAGCCGCCGCTGATGCCGAAGTTAAATCTTGGCGTGACACCGCCCCGGCTCTGCTCAGGCCAGAGCTCGATCTCGCTGCTGTCGACCACAGGAAAGAGGTAGTCGGCCTCACCCACCTTGCTGGGACGCAGTGCCGAGATCCTGCCGCTGAGGGTGACCTGGCGGCCCTTGGCATAGTCCACACTCTCCAGATAACCCGGGCTGACGACGATGAAGCGCCCGTTGGGCGGTTGTTCGAGATCGGGGCGCGCCGCCGCATCCAGCGGGTAGGCGAGTACCTGGAGTTCGCTGCTCTGATGCAGGTTGCGTGACTCGACGATCACCCCGCCCCATTCGACCTGATGGGAGAGATACTGCTCTCCGGTATCGACCACCATTCTGGGGGTGATTGAGCGGTCGGCAGCTGGTGGGCGGGTGGGGGTCTGGGCGCAGCCGGTGAGGCTAGCGAAAAGGCAGATTATCAGTAGGCTTTTCATGGGTCACCGGATTACCAGTAGTAGGGGTGCCGATACCAGGGCGATCCCCAAGGGTACCAGGGGTCGTAGAAGGGATCGCGGTTTCGCCAGTCGCGCGCCTCGCGCTGATCCGGCCAGAGGTGGTGAATTTCGCTCTCCACCAGCGGGTAGAGGTAGGGGTAGTCACCGATCGTGCGCTGGGTGGTGCCGGCAATTGTGCCGCTGATCGTCAGCAGTCGTTCTTTGGGGTACTCCTCCGGATCGAGAAAGCCCGGAATGCGGGCTAGGAAGCGGCCCTGCGTGCGGCCTGAGCTGTCTGGCTTGCCGTTGCCAGAGAGCGGGCGGGAGAGCAGTTCGATTAGGGTATGCTGCGGTAGATTCTCCACCTGGATGATGCTGCCGCCCCAGCGCACCCGGCTGCCGAGAAAGCGCTCGGGTTGTTGGCGTACCTCCTCGACCCGGATCTCGGTCGGCGGCACCTGGCTGATCGCCTTGGGCAGCGGGCTGGCGCAGCCGTTTAGCTGGATCGCCAGGCTCAGCAGGAGCGCGTTTGTGACTTTGTTTATCATCTACCCACCCTCTGACTCTGGCCAAGCTGTAGGGCAGCGGTCTATTCGGTCTGGGGCTGCTCGTCTTCGATGATTCGCTGTTGCTTGGCCTCCTGCTGGAAATAGTAGTCGTATTTGCGGTGCAGGCGGGTGGTGAAGCCCCAGGCCTCGTTGTAGGAGAGACCGCTGTTTTTCGGGATGATCACCTTGATATAGAGCTTGTCGCCCTTGGCTCCCTTGATCTCGTCCAGGCTGGCCTCGAGCTCCTCGTTTGAGATGGTGCGGAAGTGGCTCTGTTCCGGCAGCTTCAGGTCGATTAGCGGGTTGCCATCCTGTTTGGAGTAGCGCACCTCGACCACATATTTGCCTGTGGCGGTGCGGGCCGGCCGCACCAGTCGATCATACTTTATCCTCAGATTGGCGAACTTGGTCTGCAGATTCTCCAGCTCCTGCTGGCCCAGCAGATCGCTGCTGCGCGCCTGTTGCAGCGCTTTGCCCTGGTCCGCGTAGGCGCTGCGCAGGTTCTCCATCTCTGTCAGGGTCTCACTGTGGCGGCTGCTCAGGCGTCCCATATCTTCGTTGAGATTCTGGATGTCGCGCAGCAGCTGTTCGAGCTGGCTCTGCTGCTGGTTGATCTGGGTCTGCTGACGAGCCATCTGTGCCTGCTGCAGCTTAGTGAGATCGACCTGCCGTTCAAGGCGGATGTTGAGATCATCCCGTTCGAAGCCAAGTTGTTTAAGCTGGGTCTCCAGCCCCTCGCGCTCCCGGCCTAGATCGCCGATCTGATGACGCTGGCTGGCGATGGCCGCTTCCTGCTGCTCCTGCAGCTCCTCCATGCGCATCAGCTGCAGCCGCAGCATCGAAATCTCATGCTCGCGGGCGATCAGCTGATCTTCCAGGGTCTCGTTCTCGGCGCCGGTGGAGCGTACCAGTTCCATCGCCTCCTGCTCAGAGGCGATCGAGGTGCGCAGCTGCTCGAGCAGCTCCATGTTGCGGATCAGCAGCACCACCATGGCGAGCAGGAAGATCATCATGATCACCGTCATGATGTCGGTGAAAGAGGGCCAGAAGCCTTCGTCCGCTTCGCCAGCGTGGCGGTTGAGGCGCAGATCGATGAAGCCGTCGTCCATCATCAATCGTCGTGCAGGCGGAAACCGCGGATCAGGATCAGCTTGATCTCGTCCATATCGGCGGCGAGCGTCTCGGTGGTTTTGTCGTGGGCCTTGAGGGTGGCGACCAGCTGTTTTTCGAGGCCGCCGAAGCGCTCCTGGGAGCGCGCCAAATTGGTCACCAGTCCTTGCATCGAGCGCACCAGGCCGGTGAATTCGTGGATCGCACTGTCAGTGGTGGTCTGAAAGCGGGGCATCAACTCATTCACCGTGATCTGCTCCACCGCGCTCACCAGGTTGGTTTGCACGTCGGTCACTTTGAGGTAGAAGTAGCCGAAAAAGAGGTAGCAGACGATAGCGGTGATGGTGGTGGAGAGCGCGGTGGACATGCCGTGCACCACCATTCCCATGCCGCCGGAGCTGACCGCGTTGGAGAGCATGTCGGAGGCGCCGATTAGGGCGATCGAGAGCGACACGATGGTGCCGAACACACCGGTCAGGATCAGCACGTTGTTGATGAATTTTGGCAGGCTATTGCGGGTGCTCTCGTTGGCCAGCAGGGTGGCGGCCAGCGAGCCGTGGTTGATCGGGCAGTTGGCCTTGTGCAGCCCCATCATGGTGCGGTAGCGCATCGCGATGATAGACTTTCTGGCGATGTTTTCCAGCGGGTCGCGCTGGCCTTCACGCAGGTTGCGCAGGAAGCGGATCAGGTCATTCTCTTCACGGCTATAGTGGGCGAAGATGGTGATCATGCGCAGGATGCCGACAAAAAACAGCAGCACGATGGCGCCGTTGATGATCAGCCCGGTGCTGGTCAGCTGGTCGCGGAAGTAGACCTGATTGATGAACTCGAACTTCCAGACGATTAATCCCAGCGCGATCAGCGACATGATGATCATACGGATCAGGATGTTGCGGCTGAAATTACGGCGCAGTTGTATGCTCCCCAACGCTCTATCTCCATTGAGTTCGACAAACCGACCCAGTCTAACCTAGCAAATCAGCCGATGACAGCGATTCATCCCCATCGCCGGGCGCTTTTGCAGATATTCAGTGCGGCTCTCCAAGCAGTGGCGGGCGACGACTGTGTCGCGGCTGCCCTGCAGCGGCGATCGCTGCCAGATGGTGTGCGCCTGGTGGCTGTGGGCAAGGCGGCTCAGTCGATGGCGGATGGTGCGAAAGCCGCGCTGGGTGGGAGGCTGGCGGCGGCGCTGCTGATCTCCAAGGTTGGGCATCTTGATCGGCGCCGCTGCCGCGGCCTTGGCTGGCAGGCGCTGGAGTCGGGTCATCCTCTGCCGGACGCGGCCAGCTTGCAGGCGGGGCAGCAGTTGATCCGCTTCATCGAGGCCGATGCGGGGCCGCTGTTGCTGCTGCTCTCTGGCGGCGCCTCAAGTCTGCTGGAGCTGCCGGTGGCCGGGGTCGGTCTGGAGCAGCTGCTGCGGACCAACCAGTGGCTGCAGGCTAGTGGTCTGCCCATCGATCAGGTCAACCGGGTGCGCAAGTCGCTTTCGCTGATCAAAGGCGGGGGGCTGCTCAACTGGCTCGGGGGGCGAGAGGTGACAGCGTTGGCGATCTCCGATGTGCCAGGGGACGATCCTGGGGTGATCGGTTCGGGGCTACTGCTGCCAGACCCGACGCTGGACCAGCGGGGTTGGCGGCAACAACTGCCGGGCTGGCTTGATGTGCTAGTGGCAAACGGTCTGAGTCAGCGGCGGCGGCCGCTGCGGGATCCGCCGCCGGTGGAGATTGTCGCCAACCTGCAGATGGCAAAGCAAGCCGCGGCGCAGCAGGCGCGGGCGCTGGACTATGCGGTGAGAGTGGAGCCTGAGTTCATCGCTGGTGATGCCGCCGAGGCGGGGCGAAGATTGGCCGCTCGGCTCAGGGTGGGGCCGGCGGGGGTGTGGATCTGGGGTGGCGAAAGCACGGTGGTGTTGCCGCCCTCGCCCGGCCGCGGTGGTCGCAATCAGCAGCTGGCGTTGGCTGCCGCCTGTGAGCTGGCTGGGGAGCAGAACTGCTTGTTTCTCTCCGCTGGCAGTGATGGTAGCGACGGCCCCACCGATGACGCCGGTGCGCTGGTGGATGGTGCTACAATCGCTCGCGCTGAGCGAGAGGGCTTCGATGCCGCTGCCACCCTGCGTGTCTGCAATGCCGGTGAGCTGCTGCAGGCGAGCGGTGACCTGCTCAGCACCGGCCCCACAGGCACCAATGTGATGGACCTGATGCTGGGCTTGAAGCTGGCTCCCGATAATGACCAGATATAGGCCCGTGGCCAGCGCATGCCATCGATTGAAATCAAGGATAATGTCGGGCACAGCCTGACCTATAGATCTGCTTAATTAATTGCCTGGTCAATCTTCAATGCATACAGAGAGTCTCTATCAAGCCGCCCGCGAATGTTTGCTGTGCGACGACCTGGAGCAGAAGTTGACGCTGAGCGATGCGACCGCTGCGGCTTGGCGCAGCGGTGAGCTGGAACTCTCCGGTTGGTGCGCTGCGGACGAGATCAAGGAGGCGGGACGGCCAGCGTGCCCTGAACTGGTCCATCCGAGCCGCCTGGCGCGACGTGGTCTGGGCAGCGAGGCGGGCCGGCTGGCGCTGATCCACGCCATTGCCCACATCGAGTTCAACGCCATCAACCTCGCCTGGGATGCGGTGCAGCGCTTCCCCGATCTGCCACCAGAGTTCTACGACGATTGGATACAGGTGGCGGTGGAGGAGGTCTACCACTTCCGCCTGCTGCGTCAGCGCCTGCGCGATGGTGGCGCCGACTATGGCGACTATCCGGCGCACAACGGTCTGTGGGAGATGGCCGTGCGCACCGCCCGGGATCCGTTGCTGCGCATGGCATTGGTGCCACGCATGCTGGAGGCCAGGGGCCTGGATGTGACGCCGGGCATCATGGAACGATTTCGCGCCATTGGTGACGAACAGACCGTGGCCTGCCTGCAGGTGATCCTCGATGAGGAGGTGGGGCATGTGCGGTTTGGCAGCCGCTGGTTTCATTACCTTTGTGAACAGCGGGGGCTGGAGCCGGAGGCGACCTACTTTGACCTGTTGGAGCAATTCCTCAATGGCGGGATGCGCTGTCCGCTGCACCAGCAGGCGCGGCTTGAGGCGGGGTTTTCGCCACAGGAACTGGAGCGATTGGAGCGGTTATGCGCCAGAAAATAATCGGAATTCTACTCGTGCTGGCGTTGTCGGCAGCAGTATCGGCGAGCGCAACAGAGCTGGATGCCAGACTGTTGGTGTTTCGGGTCAGCGAGCCTGGCGCGGAGCCCTACATCAGCCGGGTGATCGTCAGCGACGATTTCCTGCGTCTGGATCAGGGGGCGAGTAGTCCCGGGTTTATTCTGTTAGATCGCCAGGCCGGGGTGATCTACAGCGTCAATCCGGATGACCGGCTGGTGCTGGTGTTCCGAGCCGAAGCGGGTGGATCCGAAGCGCCTGTGCAGGCGCAGCTGGAGATGCGCCAGTTGGAGCTGGCCGATGCCCCCACGGTGGCTGGAGTGCAGCCACAGGAGTGGCAGATTAGTGTGGCGGGTCAGCTGTGCGAGCGTGGTCTGGTGGCGCCCGGCCTGATGCCGGAGGCGCGAGCTGCGCTGCAGGAGTATCAGCGACTGCTTGCCCGGCAACAGCTGGCGACGCTCGCTTCGATCCCGCCGGAGTTCCAGGAGCCCTGCGATCTGCTATTGAACATCCAGCGCCCCGGCCTGCTGCTGCAGAAGGGATTGCCGTTGCAGCAGTGGAGCCCGGCCGGGCATCGCCAGGAGCTGCTCGATTTCCGCCGCCAGTTCCCGGTCAACCGTGAGCTGTTTGTGTTGCCGGAGAGCTTCCGGCGGCTTGAGATGAGTCCGCCTTCGGGAGGAGCTGCGGAGGCGGGCTGAGGCTCAGGCAGGTAGCCGCTTCAGCTCAACCCCTTGCGCCGAGGCGCTGAGGATCTCGGCGCCGCCACTGTCCCACTCGCCGAGTACGTAGCGTTGTACTGGCTGGCCATCCAGTTCGAAGTCGTGCAGGCCGGGGCGGTGGGTGTGGCCGTGGATCAGGCGGCCACACTGCTGTTCGCGCAGGTAGCTCTCCAGGGTCTGCTGGTTGACGTCCATGATCGCCTCCGCCTTGAGTGAGATGGCCTCACCACTCTTGGTCCGGTACTCCTGGGCGGCGGCGATGCGTTCGGGGATCGGCTGGCTGAGGAACTGCTTGATGAAGGTGGGTTCCCTCACCTGCTGGCGGAACGCCTGGTAAGCGGTGTCGTCGCTGCAGAGTAGGTCGCCGTGCATCAGCAGGGTCGGGGTGCCGTACAGCTCGATCAGGGTTGGGTCGCTGATCAGGGTTGCGCCGCTGGCGTTGCAGAAGATCTCGCCGAGCAGGAAGTCCCGGTTGCCGTGCATCAGGAAGATCTTGGTGCCGCTCTCTGCCAGCAGACGCATGCCGTGGATGATGCCGTTGATCTCTGGTGTCACCAGGTCATCGCCGATCCAGGCATCGAATAGGTCACCGAGGATGTAGAGCGCCTCCGCCCCCTGCGCCTCCGAGGCGAGGAAGCGCAGGAAACGGTGCACCGTCTCCGGCCGCTCGGCGGAGAGGTGCAGGTCGGAGATGAATAGGGTTTCAGCCATCGGCTTTAGTCGCTGATCTCGGCTTTTTCGATGACGATGGTCTCTTTCGGCACGTCCTGGTGGCCTGCCATCATGCCGGTTTCTGCGCCTTTGATCTTGTTGACCACATCCATGCCGCCGGTCACCTTACCGAACACGCAGTAGCCCCAGCCATCCTGCCCCGGGTGGTCGAGGAATTTGTTGTCTGAAATATTGATAAAGAACTGAGCGGTGGCGGAGTGGGGGTCCGCGGTGCGCGCCATGGCGATGGTGCCGGTGAGGTTGGAGAGGCCGTTTTTGGCCTCGTTTTCGATCGGCTCGCGGGTCGCCTTCTGCGTCATGTCGGGCAGCATGCCGCCTCCCTGGATCATGAAGTTGTTGATGACGCGGTGGAAGATGGTGCCGTCAAAGAAACCCTCCTCGACATACTGCTTGAAGTTGGCGCAGGTGTTGGGCGCCTTCTCCTCGTCCAGTTCAATTTCGATCTTGCCGAGGTTGGTGGTGAGCGTAATCATGAAAATACCTGTTGTCTGGTGAACGATCTCTAAGTCTGTGGTGCGGCAGCGATTTATCGGCTGACGCTGACTTTCTCGATGATGACGGTGTTGGCCGGCACGTCGCGCATGCCGTTTTTGCGGGTGGTGGGCTGCTGGGCGATCTTGTCGACCACATCCATGCCGCTGGTGACCTTGCCGAACACGCAGTAGCCCCAGCCGTCCTGTCCCGGGTAGTCGAGAAAGCTGTTGTCTTTGAGGTTGATGAAGAACTGGGCGGTAGCGGAGTGGGCGGCGGAGGTGCGCGCCATGGCGATGCTACCGCGGCTGTTTTTGAGCCCGTTTTTCGCCTCGTTACGGATCGGGTCGCGGGTTGACTTGCGCTGCATGTCGGGGCTGAAGCCGCCGCCCTGGATCATGAAATTCTTGATCACCCGGTGGAAGATGGTGCCGTTGTAGAAGCCCTCTTCGGCGTACTGGACGAAGTTCTCCACACTCTGCGGTGCAGCGGTGGCGTTGAGTTCCAGGGTGATAGTGCCCAGGTTGGTCTGCATCTCCACTGTGACAGGCTTGCTGTCGGCTGCGATGGCCTCACCGGCAGTGAGAAAAACCATGCCCAGGACTAGGCCCAGAAAAATCCGCTTCATAACTCATGCTCCCTCTAGGAATCTCTGTAAAGGGCGCATCATATCGATATTAAGGGGTGGGAAAAAGGGGCTCCCCGGCTCTGTTGGAGCCGGGGAGCTGGCTCAACGCACCGAGAAGAACTCCACCAGCTCGGCCATGCGGGATGCTTGCTGGGCGGTACTGGTGCTGGCGGAGGCGGTTTCTTCTGCGAGCGCCGCGTTCTGTTGGGTGGCGTCGTCGATTCTGGTGACTGCCTGGTTGACTAGCGCGATGCCGTCCATCTGCTCCTGGCTAGCGGCGGCGATCTCAGAGATCAGGTCGCCGACCTGCTTCACTGACTTAACGATCTCCTGCAGGGTGTTGCCCGACTCGTCCACCAGTTTGTAGCCGGCATTGACCTTGTCGACGCTGTCATGGATCAACTCCTTGATCTCTTTGGCAGCGGAGGCGCTGCGCTGGGCCAGATTGCGCACCTCGGTGGCCACCACCGCAAAGCCGCGCCCCTGCTCGCCGGCCCGGGCAGCCTCTACCGAGGCGTTGAGCGCGAGCAGATTGGTCTGGAAGGCGATCTTATCGATCACGCCGATGATGGCGGCTATCTTCTCACTTGAGTCGCGGATGTCGCCCATCGCGGCCACCGCATTGCCTACCACGTCACCGCCTTTGACTGCGATACTGCGGGCGCTGATCGCTAGCTGGTTGGCCTGACTGGCATTGTTTGCATTGTTGCTGACGGTGCTGGTGAGCTCTTCCATGGAGGAGGCAGTCTGTTCGAGGCTGGCCGCCTCCTGCTCGGTGCGGACCGAGAGGCTGGTGTTGCCGGCGGCGATCTCGTCTGCGGAGGTCCTGATGAAGTCTGAAGAGTCGCGGATCTCGGAGACGATCTGGTTGAGTTGGCTGACGGTTTCGTTGACGCCGTCTTTGAGCTGGCCGAATGCGCCCTGGTAGTCGCTGGTGATGGTCTTTGTCAGGTTGCCGGCAGCCAGTTCGGCGACGATCCGAGAGATGTCGTTGATGGCGTTGTCGGTGACCTCGAGGAGGTGGTTGATCGACTCGCTGAGGAGGGCGTAGAAGCCCGATTTGCCGCTCATTGAGATGCGCTGGCTGAGATCGCCCCGGTTGGCGGCAGCGATGATGTCGCCAACCTCGCGCTCCACCTCCACCTCGCTGGTTCGGTCGGCCCATTCGACGGCGGTTCCCAGCCGCTGGCCCTGTTCGTCGATCACCGGGTTGGCGATGATCCTTAGGGTGCGTCCGCCCAAGTGGAGTTCGGTGGCGTGGGTTGAGCTGAGGTGATCGAGTATCTGGCGGTTCTCCGCAGGGTTCTGATGGAAGGCGTCGATGTTCTTGCCCAGCAGGTCGTCAGCGGAGAAGCCGGGTAGCGCCTGTTGGATCTCGGCCTCGGCGTTGTGCAGCAACTGCAGCACTGATTTGTTCATGTAGATGATGTTGTGGGAGGTGTCGGAGACCATCACGCCGCTGGAGACGTTGTCGAGAGCAGTCTTCAGTCGTTGTGCCTCGGCCGATTGGCGTTTGGTATCGTCGATGATACCGCCGAAGCGCTTGATCGCCCGATTGAAGTGGCTCGCCAGTTCGCCGATCTCATCGTTGGATTCCACGTGAATCCGTTTGGAGACGTCCACTGTGCCTTCGGCAACCGCTTGCATGCGCGTGGAGAGCTTTTTCAGCGGTGCTGAGACCAGCCGGCCGAGGGTCGCTGAGATCACAAACAGCGCAATCAGCATCACCGCCGAGTTGATGCCGACATTGACCAGCAGATCCCGGTTGATGGCGGCATCGAGTTCAGCGGTGGAATAATCGAGACGTATCGCGCCCAGCACGCTGTTCTCTTCGACTACGTGGCACATCAGGCAGTTGGTGCCGCGATACTCTTTTTTTGCCCGCATCGGGATTACCACGGTGAGCACCCGCCCATCTGCGCCTTCGCGGAACTGCATGATGTTTTCGCCGTTGAGGCCGCGCTGGTCCCACTCATCCTTGACCTTGGCGTAGTCTGTGCCCTTGCCGAAGGTCTTGGTGATGCCTTCACCACGCACGATGCGAGCGTCGAGTACCTCCGGACGCGACAGCAGTTTGCTGCGCGGGATCTCCCGGCTGGCCATGCCGCCGCTCAGCATCAGGGTGTTGATGTTGTCGAAGTAGGCATCGGCCAAGCTGCTGGCCTGGTCCTCTACCAACTGCTCCACCAGTACACTCTGGCTGTAGGCGAGATAGGAGGCGGTCAGCAGCAACATGATGGCGAACTGGATCAGCAGGGTGCGACGGATCTTGCTGCGGATGGAGCGGAACTTTTTCTCTTCAGGCATGGTGATACTCGCCAGTTTTTACTTCTGATGGAGGTGCCAAAGGGGCTACTGCCAAGAGCTAGGAAACAGCTTCTCTCTGGTTGCAGTCTGGGTATCGACTGGCTGGGAAAAGAGTTTAGAGATTGTGTGGGAATTGGTGCCTGGCCGGCCCTGCTTTGTGGTGGATAGTGCTTTTGCTACCATGCGCCCACCACACAGCAGCAGACGTAGTCCACACCATGCTCAAGATCTACAACGACCTCAATAACCGCAAAGAAGAGTTTAAACCCCTCGAAGAGGGGCGGGTACGCATGTATGTCTGCGGCATGACCGTCTACGATCTCTGCCACCTGGGGCATGCGCGGGTGATGGTGGTGTTCGACGTGGTCTACCGTTATCTGAAGGCGATGGGGTACGAGGTCACCTACATCCGCAATATCACCGATATTGACGACAAGATCATCAATCGTGCCAACGAGAATGGCGAGCCCTTCATGGCGCTGACCGAGCGTTTCATCCAGGCGATGCATGAGGATGCGACGGCGCTCGGCGTGCTGCCACCTGACGATGAGCCACGCGCCACCGGCCATATGAAAGAGATCCTGGTGATGATCCAGCGCCTGATCGACAATGGTCACGCCTATGCCGTCGAGAATGGTGACGTCTACTACGATGTGCGCAGCTTCCCCGACTACGGCAAGCTCTCCGGCAAGTCGATCGATGACCTTGAGTCGGGTGCGCGGGTCGAGGTGGACGAGATAAAGCGCGATCCCCTCGACTTTGCCCTGTGGAAGTCAGCTAAGCCTGGCGAGCCGGCCTGGGACTCTCCCTGGGGCCAGGGTCGTCCCGGCTGGCACATCGAGTGCTCTGCCATGTCGACCTGCGCTCTAGGCGATAGCTTCGATATTCATGGCGGCGGCGCTGATCTGACCTTTCCGCACCACGAGAACGAGATCGCCCAGTCGGAGGGCGCCACCGGCCACTCCTTCGTTAAATACTGGATGCACAACGGCTTTGTGCGGATCAATGATGAGAAGATGTCGAAATCCTTGGGCAACTTCTTTACCGTGCGGGAGATTCTGCAGCGCTATCGTGCCGAAGAGGTGCGCTACTTTATCCTCACCAGTCAGTATCGCTCACCGCTCAATTATGATGAAGAACACTTGGAGAATGCTCGCGCTGCGCTGACCCGCTTCTACACTGCCTTGCGCGGTCTGGATGAGGTTGAGCCCGCCGGTGGTGAGGCCTTTATCGAACGTTTTCATGCGGTGATGGACGATGACTTCAACACTCCGGAGGCTCTGGCGGTGCTATTCGATATGGTGCGCGAGATCAACCGGTTGCGGGAGACCGGTGCAGCGAAAGCCGCAGGGCTGGGGGCCGAGTTGCGGCAGCTGGGTGGCGTGCTGGGGATTCTGCAAGATGACCCAGAAGCCTATCTGAAAGGCGGCGTTGGTGCGGAAGGGGGTTTGTCGGACGCGGATATAGATGCGCTGATCCAGCAGCGTCTGGATGCACGGGCAGAGAAGAACTGGGCCGAGGCCGACCGCATCCGTGATGAACTGCAGGCCGCCGGTATTCTGCTCGAGGATGGCCCTCAGGGAACCAGTTGGCGGCGCGGCTGATCTAGGTAGCTTTGAACGATGGGAAAATGAATAGCGGCAATTCCGTTGCCGCAATGATGGTGAGTGAACAGGGAGTCCGTTCCTTTATTCTTCTTCGTCCGGCCAGAAACTGCAGGATCAGCTGAAGTAACTCCATGTCACTCCGCTTCCCATCCAATCCATTTCTGACGGCTTATCCGAAGGTGAAGCTGTTGAAAACCAACTTGTAATTTTGCTTCAGGCCGGTCCGTAAGCTACCTTGAATCGGTACATTTTTCCAGCCTTGATGAGGCCAGTGCGTGCTGGCCTCAGCTGGAACTGTTGTCAGCATAGCGTTTCTGTTCGTACAGGGAGAACTGCGCGGCACTCTCCAACGCATGCTGCAGGTCGGCCAGTTCATCGCTCTGCTTGCGTTCGCAGTCGGAGAGGATGTGGGACTGGCGAAGACGTGAGCCGATCTTCTCGATGCTGCCATCCCGGCCCGCGACGGCTGGCGGGGTCGGATTTTTCTCGTGCAGCGGCTGCTTGAAGCGGAGTTCATAACTCTCTTCGAAAGAGAACAGCGCCTTTCGCACACTGGCCTCACTAATGTCTTCTTTACGGATGATGTTGGAGAACTGGGCAAACAGACGATCGAACTGTTCATTGGTTGCGAGCGCACCCTGCTGGCGCGGCGTCATCTGCACGACGGGTGATGAGGCGCCGCTGCGGGGCGGGTTCATCTTCCACGAGCGGCTCATTTTGTTGAGTGGGGAGTGGCCGATAAAACGCTGTTTGAGGATCTCGGTGATGGCGTGAAAGCAGCGGCTGGAAGGGGCGTTAGGCGCGCTGATGCTCACCGGCATATGGTTGTAGACGGCGTTGTGCAGATGCCGGTCGGCGGTGACATAACCGAGTGAACGTACACTCAGACCGAGGTTTTTCTCCACAACGCGCTTGAATTGACGATAGACTTGTAGTCCCTGCTGGCGGCCCTTGATGCGGTTGATCAGCACCTGCACCCCGCCCATATGGCCGCGACGGCGCAGCGCCCAGAGCAGTGTGTAGCTGTCTTTGATCGACTCCAGCTCGGGCGAGAGTACCAGCAGGATATGATTGGCGGAGCGCAGCAGCGACAGGGTGGTGAGCGAGTCGCCGGGTGGGGTGTCGATGATCAGATAGTCGAAATGGCTCTCCAGCTTCTGGAATGCGGTCTTCAGACGCAGTGTCTGGGTGTAGTCGAAGGCGGCGAGGTTGGAGGGGGCAGCGAGCAACTGGATGCCGTTTCGCCCCGTCTGAAGCACCGCCTCTAGCGGTTGGCCGTCGAAGATGTGAGAGCCGAGCCCGAGTTCGCTCTTGCCACCCAGCAGTTGCACTGCACCGGAGAGCTGGTTATCACTGTCGAGTAGACAGACCTTGGCTCCACCATTTGCTAGGTTGACTGCAATGTTGACTGCAACGTTGGTCTTGCCAACACCATGTCTGCCACCGGCGAGGGCGATGACCAAGGCATTGCTCCGGGCACCGGCAGAATGGGAGGTAGTGTGTTGATCTGGCTCTTGAGGGGGGTTCAGCATAACCATTGGAGCTCTGAATCGTTAAAAGACTTATCCCGATTCTATCCCAGAAAAAACGACATTAATCACTCTTCTTTCAGAACTGAGTCACAAAACAGGAGTTCGGAGGTGGATAGGATGGGGCGCCTTAATGGGTGACGAATGACTACCCGGACATTTACACCAGCCTTCCCAGGATCTATGGATAGCGTTAAGAATAGTTGTCTGCTGGCGGTTGACCTGGAGCGGCTGCCCGCCATTCCAGCGGTGTTGCTTGAGCTGATTGAGGCCTGCAGCCAGGCTGACACAAGCTTGAAGCAGTTGGCCGATATCGTCTCGCAGGATGTGGTGCTGAGCGCGAAGGTGCTCGCCGCTGCCAATTCGCCGCTCTATCGCCAGTGGGGCGAGGTGGCGGGTCTGGAGCGGCAGCTCTCCGTACTCGGTGTGGAGACCCTCAAGAGCATCGCCATCACCAGCGCGGTACAACAGTTTTTCTCCCGCTTGGGTGAGCAGCACGAGGCCTACCTCGACGGCTACTGGTACCGCTCCCTGAAGGTCGCCCAGATCGCCAGAGAGCTGGCCATCCTGCTGCAGCACCACTCCGAAGAAGAAGCCTATCTGGCTGGGCTGCTGCATGGGCTGGGAGAGCTGGCGTTGTTTCAGCTCTCTCCTGACGACTATGTTGAGATCGCCGCCAAGCCACGTGGCCTGCAGCGGGAGGAGCAGCAGCGGCGGTTTGCGGTTATTGGCGAGGAGGTTGGCTTCCATCTGATCGATCGCTGGCACCTGCGATCGTTCCTTGCCGATGCGGTGCGCTATCAGGACGAGTCGAGCGAGGCGCTGCTGGATGCGCCGCAGCTGGTGAAGATTGTGCACCTGGCGCAGCGTCTGGCGCAGCCGGACGCCTACGATCTGGATCAGACGATCCTGGCCGCAGAGCAGCTCTCCGGCATTGACCCATCGCACATCGAGTCACTGGTGCTACGGGTGGATGGGCGGCTACAGCAGCTGGCCGGCTCCCTTGAGCTGATGCCGCTGGAGGCTGGGGCAGTGCGCGAGGAGCAGGCGCTGCAGGTGAAGCTGACGACGCGTCTGGAGCTGGCCCGCCATGTGCGAGATTTTGCCCTGCTCAGCGCCTCCCGCCAGCAGATGGCGGAGGCTGCCAGCTGGCATGCCATTGTCAATGAGTTGCAATACAACCTGGGGGTGTTGTTCGGCCTGAAGCAGAGCATGGTGCTACGCTACAATCCGGATCAGGAACGCCTGGAGGGAGATGTCGGGGGGCGTGTTGGCAACAAGCCGATGGATGCGCTGCACCTCTCGCTAGAGGCGGGCAAGAGTCTGGCCGCTGACGCGTTGCTGGAGCAACGGGTGCTGCATTCATTCGATGATAATCCGGCACGCAGCCATGCGGTGGTCAATCGGCAGCTCTGTCACCTGCTGGGAGATGAGGGGGTGGTCTGCATCCCTCTGTTTGTCGGTCAGGCGATGCTCGGTGTGGTGGTGGCGGGGATCAGCCGAAAGCGCCTCAAGCAGCTCGATTTCCAGCAGGATTTTATGGAGGTGTTCGCACAGATGGCGGCTGCCTCGATCCTGCGCCAACAGCGCTGGCAAGAGGCGGAGGAGCTGCATCTCAACGAGCTGCGCATCAAGGTGCAGAACCATGCGCGCACCCTGCTGCACGAAGCCAATACGCCGTTGGGGGTGATCAATAACAGCCTGCAGCGGGTCGACTCGAAGCTTGGCAGCGGTCATGCGGTACAGGCTGAACTGGCAACGATCAAAAACGAGTTGGAGCGGCTTGGGACGGTGCTGCAGCGGATGCGGGACCCGGTAGAAGAGATAATCGACGGCGATGGCCTAGTCGATCTCAACCGTCTGGTTGAAAATCAGCTGGCGGTGTTCAAGGCCTCGTTTTGTGCCGGGGACAAGATCAAGTGCGTCAAGGACCTGGACGATAGGCTGCCGGCCATCCACAGTCACCACGGCCGGTTGAAGCAGGTGCTAGCCAACCTGATGAAGAATGCCAGTGAGGCGCTGGAAGAGGGTGGCACGATCAAGCTGGAGACCCGGGATGGGGTCAACCTGAACGGCGAGGAGTTTATTGAGATCTCGGTCAGCGATGACGGCCCGGGTATCCCGCGGGCGGTGATGGATGAGCTGTTTCTGCCGGTCAAGAGCGAAAAGAAGGGCAACCACTCGGGCACTGGACTGGCCATCGTAAAAAATCTGGTGGATGAACTGGAAGGTACCATCTCCTGCTACAGTCGTGAGCAGGAGGGCACCCGCTTTGGCATCCTACTGCCGCGCCGGCTGGTGGATGAGCCGGCTTGAGCCTGGTGGGGGGCTATTCGAAGCTGTAGTGTTTCTCCACATCCTTCAGGATCTCCCAGCTGCAGGCAAGCCCAGCAGGAAAGGTGACCAAGTCGCCCCGGCCAAACTCCTGTGGTTCCCCGCCCTTAGGGGTCACCACCACCTTGCCGCGCAGAAAGTAGCAGGTTTCGCTCTGATCATAGCTCCAGTCGAACTTGGAGGCCTCCTTACGCCAGATGGGCCAGTCGTAGATACCCATGATCTCCAGTTTCATGGCGGAAGGGCGGTGTTCACACTCTATCGTCAGATCGCTCATTACTGACTCTCCTCGACTGCGGGGCTTGTTGGAAAATGATCGTCTAGTGTAACCGGAAGCTGTTGCAGCGTCAGGCGCGTCTAACAGCCTGTTAGGCGCTATCTCCCCTTGTTATTAATCGGCAATCCTTTCTACCTCATGTTGTCGGTTTGGCTTCGGTAGGCCGAAGCTGGACCTGCAAACAATCTATTTGACTGCCAGGTTGCATAGAATGAGAGTGTCGGAATATTGAGAAGGAGTGGCGCAGATGAACGCAGATGATCAGGCGTTGACCCAGCTGGCCGGGCAGCTTGGGGATTGTCTCAGACGGCAGTGGGCCAGGGTGGCCTTTGCTGAATCCTGCACTGGTGGCTGGATTGCCAAGGTGGCCACCGATGTGGCAGGCAGCAGCGCCTGGTTCGAGCAGGGGTTTGTCACCTACAGCAACGCGGCCAAGCAGTCGATGCTCGGCGTGCAGGCAGAGACGCTGGTGGAATACGGCGCGGTGAGTGCGCAGACGGTGGCGGAGATGACCGCCGGCGCTCTGCAACGGAGCGAAGCAGATTGGGCAGTGGCGGTGAGTGGCATCGCCGGTCCGGGGGGCGGAACTCCCGACAAGCCGCTGGGCACGGTCTGGTTCGCCTGGCAGCAGCGCGGTGCGGCAGCCGAGGTGCAGCGGCACTGTTTTGCAGGCGACCGGGAGGCGGTGCGGCGGCAGACGGTGGCCCGCGCCCTGCAGGGGCTGTTGCAGCGGTTGGCTGAAGATGAGTAACAGCCGGGCCTTTTTCGCCCTCTGGCCCGACCTGGAGGTGCGTCGACAGATCGCCCGTGTTGGCCGATCCCTGAACGGTTGTGGCGGGCGCATGCTGCAGCCACAAGATCTGCATCTGACCCTCTGTTTTTTGGGGGATCTGGACGCACAGCGCCGGCATTGTGTTGAGACCGTGGCCGATTCGTTCAGTGCGGCGCCTGTTGTCCTGCAGATCGACCGGATCGACCAGTTTCCTCGGGCGCGTATCCTCTGGGTCGGGCCGCTGGAGTCCCCGCCGTCACTGATCACGCTGCATGATCGACTGAGCAGTGCCCTGCAGTCCTGCGGTTTTGCCCCGGAAACCCGCGCCTTCACCCCGCATCTGACCCTCTATCGCAAAGCCCAACGGGTCGAGCCTGGTAGAATCGATCCGCCGATCCGCTGGCAAGCGGAGAGCCTGACCCTGGCCTGCGCCGTCGGCGGCTCGTCTGGTGCGCCCAGCTACCGAATTCTCAATGAATGGTCGCTAAGGAGTCTCTGAACGAATCATGGGCGATCCAAATCTTCCGCTGCTGCGTTGTACCCCAAGGGCATTTCCTGCGGGGCAAAATTCAGGCAATAGACCGGCTATTATCTGCGATTTCCGCCTAGCATCGAAAAATTTGGCCTCACAATTCTGCTCGCCCAGATTCATTCTGAGGCTTCCTAAAGGCGAAGCTATGACCTGAGTCGATCCCTGTGTGATAATTTCACCTTCAAAAAAGTACTGTATGAATGTACAGTAAGCAGCAAGATGCAGAAACAGGGGGGAAGAGCGGATGGATGACAATCGTGCAAAGGCGCTGAGTGCGGCACTGGGGCAGATCGAGAAGCAGTTTGGTAAGGGCTCGGTGATGCGGATGGGTGATTCCGGCTCGATCCGCAATATCGAGGCTATCTCCACCGGCTCCCTCGGGCTCGACATCGCACTCGGCGTGGGGGGGCTGCCAAAAGGGCGCGTGGTGGAGATCTACGGGCCGGAGTCTTCGGGCAAGACCACTCTGACGCTGCAGGTGGTGGCGGAGGCGCAGAAGCAGGGTGGCACTTGTGCCTTCATAGATGCGGAACACGCCCTCGATCCGATCTATGCGGAGAAGATTGGTGTCAATGTGGATGAATTGCTCGTCTCTCAGCCCGACACCGGCGAGCAGGCGCTGGAGATCACCGACATGCTGGTGCGTTCCGGCGCAGTAGACGTGGTGGTGATCGACTCAGTGGCGGCGCTTACCCCCAAGGCGGAGATTGAGGGCGAGATGGGTGATACCCATGTGGGGCTGCAGGCGCGACTGATGTCGCAGGCGCTACGCAAGCTGACCGCCAACATCAAGCGTACCAACTGCCTGGTGATCTTCATCAACCAGATCCGTATGAAGATCGGTGTGATGTTCGGCTCGCCTGAAACCACCACCGGCGGCAACGCGCTCAAATTCTACGCCTCAGTGCGTCTCGACATCCGCCGGATCGGAGCGATCAAAAAGGGCGAAGAGGTAGTCGGTAATGATACCAAGGTGAAGGTGGTGAAAAATAAAGTAGCGCCCCCCTTCAAACTGACCACTTTTGAGATCATCTACGGCGAGGGCATCTCCCGTGAGGGTGAGATCATCGAGCTGGGCGTGAAGCAGGGCATCGTCGACAAGGCAGGCGCCTGGTACAGCTATAATGGTGATCGAATTGGCCAAGGCAGGGAGAATGTGCGCCAGTTCCTGAAGGATAATCCCGATATTGCAGCGGACATTGAACTGCGGGTACGGGCTGAGCTGCTGCCTCCGGCCGAGAGTGCTGAAGATGCGGCGCAGGAGAAGGCCTGATCGACGCGGCCGAGATTCAGGCGACGGCGCTGCGCCTGCTGGCGCAGCGTGAGCACAGCCGCCAGCAGCTCCAGAAAAAGCTGGCCAGACGGGGCTTCGATGGGGACATGATTGAGTTTCTGCTCGATGGGCTGGAGGCACAAGGGCTGCTCAGCGATCTGCGCTTTTGCGAGAGCTATGTGGAGATGCGGGTGCGCAAAGGCTATGGGCCGCTGCGCATCCGTGCCGAACTGAGCGAGCGCGGGGTGGATGAGGCGCTGATCGAGCAGACCCTCAGCTGCTATGCGGAGGGCTGGTGGAGTCAGTTGCAGCGGGTTCACGATGCAAAATATGGTGGCGGATCGGTGGATGATCGGCGCGAACTGGCCCGTAGGGCGCGTTTCCTTGAGTACCGGGGGTTTCCCGCCGCGATGATCCGTGAGCTGTTGATTGACTGATCCCGAAGGTGGGGCTTCGCACGGATGGCGACGGGGTGATCCTCCCGGTTCCACAATATTCTT
>NZ_AFOC01000007.1:0-53884 GCF_000224455.1 endosymbiont of Riftia pachyptila (vent Ph05) | reverse complement strand
CGGGCCAATTGAGGGGGTGTTTGATCGTCATTGTCTACCTTTATTGTTATTAGGTGGTGCTACATCCCAGGCGTATCTGACCTCTGCGGAAACGAATGGACATCGTATTCGCGCCGCACGGGTAAGCGTTGCCGATGACACGCCATACCAAAAACGGAGGAAATCACCTCACGCCAACCTGCAGGCTGGGCATCAGATATAGGGACTGTCACAATTTTTTGCAAAATTCAGGCCACAATTTAATTCCCCTATAACGACCAATGACTTAACTGAATAACAAAAGAGGGCTGGCAAAGCCTCTGTAAAGATCCCCGACACCTCTCCCCCGGCGTTCGCCCCGTGGAAACAGATAAAACGCGCTAGATACCAGCCTTAATATCCTGAGCAGTCAGTAAATTCCCTGGCAAAATGAACGATCCGCTGCCAGAGCAGAGCCAAAAAAAATGTAAATCTTGCCGACACCCGCGCTGACAGCATTACTCCAGCAGATTTTCCCGCATCTAACTCCCGTCACATGGGTTTTGATGCCAGCAGATTGCCACAGTTTTGCCATCAGGCCTCCTGAATCATCCGGCTCAATAGTCCAGGTAATAACTGGAGGAACGAAGTATGACTGGCATTCAGAAGATCCTGACCCGGCCCCAGCAGGAAAACCCGGCACTGCGCCTGCTGATCATCTTTGGGCTGATCCTGCTGCTGCAGATCCCTCTATCTCAATGGTGGATGGGTTGATCGCTGAACGGAGTTTAAGTCGTGAGCAGGCGGCGCAGGCGCATGCCCGGCTGGCCAGCGAAACCCGCCGTAGAGGCATCTACGAGATACCGCCTACCAGGCAAAGCTGCAACTCTCCGGTCGCTTCAGGATCGAAACCATCTCGAATGAGTACCCGGGATACACGGCGCACTAGGATCGGGCCAGCCTGGTGATCGTGATAAGCGACCCGAAGGCAATCGATTCGGCCAGCCCGCTGATGTGGGGCGGGCAACCGCTCGAACTCCAACCAGGTGTGCGGGCTGGTTGGCGGGATGTGCCATCACACTCTTCTCTCTGCTGCTATCGCTGGCGGAGCAGATCGGTTTTACCGCAGCTTACTGTGTGGCAACCCTGCTGACCATCGGCCCGATATATGGATACACCCGCAGAATTCTCACCAGCAGACGCCACGCCGCCCTGATCAGCGGCGGACTAAGCACCCTCTGCGGCTACCTATTTGCCCTGCTGCATGAACAGGAGTACGCACTGCTGGCCGGCTCCATCGGACTATTTCTGATGCTTGGCCTGGTGATGTACCTGACCCGTAATATCGACTGGTATCAGACCGCTGAGCAAGTTGCTGAGAAACGACCAAAGCAGAATAAGAGGGAATAGAATAACCAACCAATTTGATATAGATTAATGCCCACCCGTGGGCGGCCCTGTTTCAATCCTTTATTATCCGTAACAGAGCCGCTCGCGGCACGAACCAGCCGTAACAAAAAACTCACGCCGTAAACGGCACCCCAACAGAGAACAGATGCAAATACTTCGATACACCACACTCCTGCTCGGTTTCACCCTGCTACTGCCCCCCTTCAGCCTGGCGGCCCACGACTATGACCCGGACAATGGCGAGGAGATCAACGAGCTCTGCGCCGGCTGTCACGGCGAGTATGGCCAAGGCGGCAAGGATGGCGAATATCCCCGCTTGGCGGGGATGCCGCGTGAATTCATCGCCCTCCAGCTACACCTGTTTCGTGACCGCGAACGCCCCAACCTGGCGATGGTGGAGTATGTGGATGACCGCCAGATGCCAGATGAAGACATCCAGGATATTGCGATCTACCTGGAGAGCGTTCGTCTGAAGACCAAACTGCCGCCGGTAGACGAAACCGCCCCTGACTTCGACGCCTATGCCCGGCTGCTGGCGTCGAAGAAGCTAATGCAGATCCCGCGCGCGCCGGGGGATATCGCGAAGGGCCAGTCGCTTTACCGAAAGGAGTGCGCCAGCTGCCACGGTCGTGAAGGCTTGGGTGACCAGAAAAAAGCCGTACCGATGCTAGCCGGCCAATACACCAACTACCTTTGGCGGCAAGTGAAGAAGTATCGCAACAAGATCCGCATCCACGATCCCGAAGAGCCGGATGAAGAGCTGCTGGCAGATTTCAGCGACCAGCAGCTAGGCGATATCTTCGCTTATCTCTCCATCGTTGATGATTAGCAGGTTGTAGGAACGGTCTCAGACGAGTGCAGTTTAGGAAGGTTTTTCAGCAGCCTGCCAGGATCATGGCAGATCGCTGCGTTTAAAGAAAAAATAACCCAGGCCGGCACAACCAGTACCCAGCAGGATCGGATAGATCAGCGCATAGGCGATGTAGCCGCTCTGGCCAAAGTTGTCGAGGATCACGTAAGCCGTCGGACCAAGCAGCACCAGCTGCGGGTCGAACAGCATCATGGTGGCGGTGCGGAATACCTGCATCGGATTGGCCAAAGCGAGCGCCACCGCGGTCTCCGGCGGCAGGTTTTCGCGGATCATCACCCCGAGCAGGATCAGATCGAGAAACAGTAACAGGGTCAGCCAGACCACAAACGCCGCCCCCTGCGCCACATCCGAGGAGCGCGCCAGGGTCGAGATCAGCATACCGATACCGAGAAAACACCAGGCCAGCGACATCAGCAGAGCAGTGTAGTAGATCAGCAGATCCCAAGGGATCTCCGCCCCTTTCACCATGCCCCAGGCGGTGGCCCCGAGCATCGCTAGAAACACCGGCAGAAACACCACGAAGAAGCGGCCGAAGACCCGCCCCCAAAACCAAGCGCTGAGGGTGATCGGCAGCGACAGCAGGTATTCGAAGATCCCCGCCTCCCGATCCCCCGCAACCGAACGCACCGTGGTGATCAGCACAAACACCGGCAGCATCGCCATCGACAGTTGGATGTAAGTGATCAACAGCCGCGACAGGCCGGTGAAACCCATGATGCGCGACTCAGCCAGGCCAAAGGCGAAAAGAATCACTATCAGGCCACCAAAGACCATGGAGTAGACCATAAACCAGCGCGCACGCAGGGATTCAATGATATCGGTGTAGGCGGTGAGCCAGAGGTGTTTCATCAGGGTTTCTGCTCGGGAATGATGGTGGGTAATGTCGACTCCGCCCGCTGCGCCTTGCGTGCGGCATCACGCTGCGCCGCCTGCTGCTTGAAGCGCTCCAGCAGATGCACGCCGTGAATATTGAAGCGCTCCTCGACCTTGAGGATATGCTGCTTGGCTTGCTCGAAATCGAGCCCGCCCTCGAGTGGCTCTGGCTGGGCGCCCAGGCCAAACTCCATCGGCGTGATCTTGCCTTTTACGTAGGTAGCGACGCGGGCGTCGATCCACTCGCCATTGCGGTGGTCGGTGACCCAGATCTCGGTGCGCGGATCATCTTTCCAGGGCTGCTCTTCGAGCCATAAGATGGCACAGCCAATGTCGTCAAAGACGACCACTCGGGAGCGGGTTTTTCCCTCGGGGAAATAGCGAATCTGGGCCGAGAAGTTACGATCGCTCAGTACCATGCGGCAGCGCTCGCAGGCATCCCGATCCCACCTCACATCTTTTGGGCCTGTGCCCGGATCGCCGGAGCAGGCGGCAAGCAGCAACACAAGGCCAACCGCCAACCAGCAGGCAAGCTTATGCGGCATCCGCTTCGGCCTCATCCATCTGCATCCCCGCCAACAGCGCCGCATAGCGCGACAGCAGGCCGAGGAAACGCAACCGGTCGGGGCCAGCGATGACACCGCTCCAGCTCAAGCCGTCGGCCGAGCCGCGAAACCCCCACTCGCCGATCGCCTTGGCGAACGCCTCGGCCGGCTGTACCAGTCGCACCTGGACACGTAGCCGCGAGGAGAGCTCCACCAGATCGGCTACCTGGTCGTCCAGCACCACAAGGCCCTGGTCCATCTCGATCACCCGATTGACCAGCGAGGCCACCTCGTCAAGACGGTGGCTGGAGATCAGCATCGCCGCGTTCTGCTGCTTCTCCGCCAACAGCTGGAAGAAGATGTGGCGCGCCTCCGGATCGAGGTTGGCAGCCGGCTCGTCCATCACCAATAGTTCGCTCTCGCGACCCAGGGCGATGGCGATCAGCAGCTTCTGTTTCTGCCCGCCGGAGAGTTTGACGAAGGGCTGATGGCGGAACTTGTCGACATCAAAGCCGAGCTGGCCCGCCACCCCGATCATGCGCGCCGGGTCGCTCCCGCAGAGGCTAGCGGAGAAGCGAATCAACTGCCCCACTGGCATGCGCAGCGGCGGCGGCAACTGAGGCACGAAGCCCACCATGGAGAGCACTTCGCGGCGCTGTTTACGTGGCTCCATGCCATCCACCGTAACCCGCCCCTCGCAGGTGTATTCGCCCAGCAGACAGCGGATCAGGGTGGTCTTGCCAGCACCGTTGGAACCCACCAGCGCGACCCGCTGGCCGCGCTCGATGGTCAGCTCTACGCCCTTCAGCACCTCATGGCGACGAAAACGTTTGACCAGATTAGAAAAGTGGATCATGCAATATGCGACCGCAACTATCAGGCCTGTTAACAGGCCCTAGAGAAATTTGTTTAACCCTTTGACTTCATAAGTCAACGAACTGGTAGGACAGACATCCACACACATGCCGCAGCGAGTGCAGTCTGCGCCCACATCCTGATTCACATCATAGGCCGCGCCACGAATGGTCAGATCCAACACATGCGGGACCAGACAGACCTTACGGCAGTCACCCTCATGGTGACAGGCCTCGGCATTGTACTTGACCCGCACCGGCGACAACACACCCACCACACCGTAGGTAACGCCAATCGGGCAGACATAGCGGCACCAGGCACGGCGCGAGTAGAAAACCTCAAACAGCAACAACGCCCCGACCCAGAGCAGCGCCACTCCCGGGCCATAGATCAGTGCCCTACTCAGGATGCCGGTGGGGGAGATCGTCTCGAACACGGTATAGCCCGAGAGCAGTGCCAGCAGGGCAAAGATCAGATAGAAGACGGTGCGGGTACCGCGATGGAAACTATGGTTCTTGATGATCTTCTTCTTCACCAACCAGAGGTGCAGATACTCCGCCCACTCGGAGAGCAGGTGGTAGGGGCAGACCCAAGAGCAGAAGGTGCGGCCACCGAGCAACAACCACAACACAAACACGGTGGTGGTGCCGATCACCAGATTCAGCACAATATGCTTGTATGCCAAAGCCACCTGCAGTGCTGAGTTGAGATCCGCCATGTGAAACCCCACAAAGCGTGATGCGGTAAGCGCGCCTTCCAGCAGCTGCACGTCGAAATAGTAGGAGACGACAAACAGCAGATTGACCAGTATCAGGGTGATCCAGCGCCGCCGCTGCCATTTATTACAGCAGGTATTCCTGTGTTCATGGCGTACTGTCTCAATCTCGGCTTTGGAGAGATTGCCTTTCTTGCCCTGATAGATCTCCAGCAATTCGGTCGGCTGCTCGCCCTTGGCGGGCCGACGGGGTTTGGCGCCAAATATCTGTGACAGGGAGTCTCTTATGTAGCGCATATCAACCTCCCAGCGTATCCGTAGTTTTATCCAGATCGATCACAATTGCAGCGGACTCGACCGGACAGATCATTTCACAGACACCGCAACCGACGCACCCCTCCTTGATCACGGGTTCCATCCTCGTCTCCCCATTGGGCAGCTCGAATGGCTCCAGCGCAATCGCATGCTTTGGCGGACATTCGTTGCCATGCTGTTCCGCTACCCGTGCGACCTTGCCGCTATCTCCAGAGGCTGCGGCCTGCTTCGCCTTTTCCGCACACTGGGTGATACGAATCTCAATAGGACACTGGCGCACACAGAGATCGCATAACTCCAGGTCGTAAGGGTGATCCGCCACCGGAATGGGATTCCAGCGGTCCACCTTGTCATAGCGTAACAGTCCTTCATAGTCCGGCCCCCTGGCCTGACCTTTGAAGCCTTTACCCTGTACTGCAAGGCAGGCACCGGGACGGGCGAGACGAGCAAAACCCATACGGGCATCGGCTGGGTAGTCGAGATGATGGGTCAGGGCACCGGTTGGACAGGCCAATACGCACTGCAAACCATCGCAGGAGAAATCGCAGGCCTGCGCTCGGGCATCGATATAGGGAACACCGACACCAAAGCCATCATTGAGGTCCGCCAGTTTGATTGCATTGACCGGACAGACCTGCACACACTGGCCACACTTGATGCAGGAGGCAAAAAACTCCTGCTCATCATCAGGGGTCTTGATCGCACCGGGGGGGCGCAGCCGGATCGATGCCCCCTGCACCACGGGGATAATCCCAAGCAAGGATGCACCAACCACTCCCACAGTCAACGCAGTGGAACGCAGGAACTCCCGCCGGCTCTGCTCTTTCCGCCGTGGTGAAAGCGTTTTTTTGGCGTTGGGTTTTTTCGTCGTTTTGTCACTCATCAGAGACCCTGCCTCCAGAAATTTGAGCTGTTACTACCTTCCCAGCGATTCTCTTAGCGCCTTTAGCGGATCAAAAGCTTCCTGACTTTCCCCCTTGACGCCCTCAGTTGTTTCGCTGGTCACAGCAGACCCACTCTCCGCCCCCAGCTCGGTAACAACTGTCTGAGCTAGTTGAGCAGTCATCATCGGCTTCTTGTCCCGAACCAGCATATTTGGGCGGGTAAACGGAGCAAGGCGCTCCAGAAAATCCATCACTTCCAATACCGGTGCACCTTTGAAAAAACGGGCAGGCGGCACATCCATCCAGATTCTGTCGGCATAACTGTATAGCTCGTAGGGCTTATCACCCACGCCGTCGCGATCCTGGTCGAAACCTTCATAATCATCCCAGTAGTTTCCGAGCCAGTCGTTCCTATTTGCCGTTTTGCCCGCACCGGAAACTGCGACCTGAGTAATATTACCCTTAAAGCTATTGCCTTCCAGGATATTCCCCGTCCAATCATTCAAGAACAGCATACCAATCCCACTATAGGCGATCAGATTATTCTTCAGCCGATTGGTCGTATCAGGATCATAGGGGGAGATATCCAGATAGATGCCGGTGGCGCAATAGAGAATCTGATTGCCAACGATATCCACGTCGGACGTCTCTTTAAAACCAATACCCATCCCAGTTGGGCCTTGAGCGTGGGCAATATAGTTATTCTTCACCTGTACGCCGTCGCTGTACATCAGGAAGATACCCACAGAATTATTTTCGTAGTGGTTCTCAAGCACCTCATTGTATTTTGAATACATGAAGTGCAGAGAGTAACGGCCACCACGGGAATCGTTACGGGCAATCAGATTGTCCGCCGAGTACCAGACGACCATATCCCGGGAATTGCGAATAATATTGTCTGTAATCTTATTGTTGAAACTGTACCAGAGACGCACAGAATCACCCCGCATGCCAAGATCGAAAGGCTTGGAGGAGATGCGGTTGCGCTGCACGAGGTTGTTCTCGGACTGCTGGAGGTCAATGCCGAACAGGGTGTTGTCGATGACATTATCCTTGATGACATTGAAGTTACCACGAACCTGGATGCCCGAATCGATATCGTTGTGGGACTCACCGGAGTTGGTCAGATGCAGATTTTTGAGGGTTGCGCCATCGGTATCCAGGTAGATAACGGAGCCCTTACCGCCAGCATCGATGGTGACCTTCCCCTGACCGTCGATGGTGATGGCACTCTCGATGGTCACCGGCCCGGCATAGGTGCCGGGCGGTGGAATCAGCGTACCGTTAGGATCGGCCGCATCGATCAGCGCCTGGAAGGAAGGATAGGCTGCCTGGCTGCTGCCCAAAGGCAGCAACAAAAAGGCCAGACAGATCAGCGCATGTGACCAAAGCGATGGCTTCAATCACTCGACTCCTTAAACTGTTTCTTACGGATCAATGCCGCCACAATCAGCACTACCGAGGTCAACAGCATCAAAAAGAAGCCTGTGTAGGGATAGGAGTGGGTCGCAAACTGAGCCACTTTACCATCACCAAATACTGTCGGCATGAAGGGTTTGACCGAAAAGGCGCCCATATCATTCAGGGTGTGGCCATACCACCAGAGCCAGGCCGAGTAGTCGATAATGAAGAAAACAGGCAACGCCATAGGCACCAGCACCAGCAACCAATAGAAGAAGCCATTATTCTTCCGCGCGCCGACCACAACCACCACCATCGCACCAATCAGGCCAATGAATACCACATTGATAGCTAGCTCCAGGGTGGCGACCATCGGCACGATCTCTTCCTGGTTATTAAAGTAACGGCCCAAACTTTTCGCATAGTGCCAGGACATGACCTGGAACGAACTACCGTTCCAGGGCTCCAGCGTATCCGACTTGACCTGGTCGATGTCGTAGGACGTTCTGAGCTGTTCAATCAGGTGTGCCTTGCTGGCATGGACCTTGTTAGCCTTTGCCTTTTTCGCAGCAACCTCAGACGGAAGGATGACCTCCACTCCAGACTCCTCCAGCGAGTCTTTCAGGACGCCGGTAATCCCGCCTATCACGATTTCGGGCTCTGCGGATTCGCCGGACGCCTCCTGGTCAAGGGAGGTCACCAGCGCGGTGACAAATCCTTCATTCTGCAGATTAAAACCATCCTCACCATACAGTGTGAGGGACATCCAGATGGCAATGCCTGCAAAACCGGCACTCATTAACGCCATACGGATTTTCGGTTTGGTGCAGATAAATCCCAACAGCATAACGGCCATGAACACCATCAGAAACTGGCCGAAGCCACGCTCTACCGGACCACCCGCAGCAATCGGATACATGCCGACGTAGTGGTTGATGGTATCCATCTCATGCACGCAATCCAGCGCTTCATCTTCAGTGATTTCAGCTTTATCCTGCTTTTGACAGCCGTTGAAGACGCCATTCATATGAAAATGGATCCGCACACCATCCGGGAAGGACTCAGGCGGATAGTTTGGCGCCGTGAGAGAGACCCACCAGATTGGGCTGTAAAAGATGGCCGCAAGCAAACCTGCAGCGATCAGAGAGAGTATTGCGACTTGGAGCGTTTGCTTGTTTTGCATAATCACTGACATGTTATTGAGTCCCCTGGTGAGCCTTAAGGAGCCTCTGAACGAAGCTCCTTAAGCGGCTCCCGGGGAAATATACGGGAAAGCCTGCACCGGATATTCCAGGCATCCGGTGCAGCTGTCATTGATTAATCGTAATCAGGATTCTGGTAATCTGTGGAAGGAGCAAGGTCCTTAGCAGGAACCTTCTGACGGGATACGTAATTGATAACCATCTTCATATCCATGTCAGAGAAACCTTTGATCTGTTTCACCATGTCAGGGTTTGCATTGCGACGTTTACCGTCACGAATCCACTCGAACTGGCGCAGCATATAGGCGTAGTGCTGCCCCTGGATCCTAGGATAGAACTTTTCGTTACTGCCTTCGCCATTGTCGCCGTGGCACTGGGTGCAGTTGTCGGCGTAGAGCTTCTTACCCTGCTCAAATTCCGGCGTACCCTCTGCCCAGGATGCCTTTGCCGTTGTCCGGATTCATCGGCAGCTTGGAGATATAGGTGGTGACGTCAGCAACCAGCTGTGCAGGCTTTATCTCGCCTTCATGATAACCGGCCACCGCCAGGATCTGTTCATCCAGAGCAAACGGGTACATGGTGGGGTTGTCACGGTTCTTGGCACGGATATCGGTCAGCTGCTTTATCAGCACATTCCGGTGCTGTCCGGCCAGCTGGGGAAAGGTGCCGTCCTTCAGACCCCAGCCTTCCAGCAGATGGCAGGCGGAACAAACTTCATAGACCGCAATGCCACGCTCCCTGTCTGGCGTCAGGAGCATCGCCTCGGTCTTCTCACCACCCGCTTTGTTCCAGTCTTTGACATCCGTCACCTGGGCATCGCCTTCTCCCGCAAAACTGCTACTGGAAACGGCTAACCCTAAAGCCAGTGATAGGGTCGTCAATGCAGATTTAATACTCATTACAAGTTTTCTCCTGTTCCCCGGTGCCGGGGCACAAATACTTTAACGCAGACCAGGTCGAGTTCACCGACCTCTTGCCTGACCGGAAATTCAACCTCTATTCCGGAGACGGATTCTTCCACGGGGAATATTAGCGCTCATTGATATACGTCAAACCCCGCTACGGAAATGAACCCCACAGCGGATCCAATCTCATTGCAAGATTATTTTGACTATTGAGTGGTGAGCCAATCGGCGATGGCACGCATCTCTGCCTCGGAGACCAAACCCATCACCCCTTTCATGGCAGCAGTCTGACCATTATTACGAGCACCGGACTTAATATCTTTCATCTGGTTGAAGGCATAGTCGGCATTCTGACCGGCCAGCTTGGGATACATGGGCATGATCGGGGTCTTGGCATCTTTGCCGTGGCAGGACCAGCAGGTCTTGCTTTGAAAGAGCGCCGCACCGTCAGCAGCAACTGCATTGCCAAGCGCGCCAAAAGAGAGTGTAGCAGCTACTGCGGCATAAGAGATCAATTTCAACATTAGTATTTCCTCTTTCTTCAGACAAAGTCACCCAGACTAGGCAACCATTTTTCATGGGGACGGAGTCTCTCACCGGGTAAAGCACCCCGCATTGAGCAACATCAAATAGAAGCCCCTCAGCAAATTATGGCTCATAGTGATGTATATATCCGAGTTCTGAACGGTTATCAGGAGAACCTCTGACTCAAAATACACCCACAATTTTTAACGAAATAACTGCCCAGAAACAGGAAAGGGGGCCGTTAGGCCCCCTTCCTCATTCAGGTCAATTGCTTCTCAGCACTATTTAGCCTTTTTCGGCTCGACCTTCTTTGCGCCATGCTCCTCAAGGAAGGTCTTGGCTCGCAGCCCCAAGTCAGCGGTCTTGACCTGGTACTGCCAGTGCTGACCAGCCCAGAGAGTCGCGTTCTGGTAGTCACCCTTGGCGGCATAGGCCTCGGCCTTCTTCTTGGCTTCGTCAGCAAAACCGAGCTGATCGGTCGCATCCTCAACCAGCGCCACAACCTCCGGGAAGTCCTTGTAGTTATGACTGGTGATGAAGCCCACCACGGAGTTGATGACAGCCTGGGTGTCGATGTTGGTTTTCACCTGCTTGTCGTAATCAGCCTTGGTGTACTTCTGACCTTCCTCGATCTTGCCTGCTTTGGCCACGTAGCCCTTGGGCTTGACCAGCAGATAGCCCTGCATCTCCAGGTGGAGGGCGGAGCAGAACTCGGTGCAGTAGTAAGGATAGACACCGGCTTTATCAGCCTTGAAGGTGGCAGATACGGTCTTGCCAGGCTCAATAGAGAGGTTGACGTTCTGGCTATACATGGCGAAACCATGGGTCTCGTCCTCAGCACGTTCCAGGTTGGTCAGATGGATAGAGACAGTCTCACCCTCTTCGACCTCAATGATCTCAGGCGTGATGTGAGAGCGAATCACCGTACCGTAGACATGAACCACACCGTCTTTGCGCACCACCTTCTCACGGCCAGCACGGGTCTTCCAGGGTGATTTCTTGTCGGAACGGCTGTCCCAACCGGACTTGTAGCGTACGGCCGGTTTCAGCTTGTCGGCCTTGATGGCAACCACATAGTGAGGTTCGCCAAGCGGCAGCGGCATATCGTAGAGCAGCTGCATCTTGTCACCACTGATGTCGATCAGCTGATGGTTCTGCGGATGCAGGGGGCCAACAGGGTTGAAGCGATCGATGGCCAGTTTGTTAAGGGAGACCAGATACTTGCCGTCAGGAGAGACGGAATCGCCTTCCATGGAGACCAGGTGGCCGATGTTGTAATGGATGTGGAGTTGATCCAGCACCTTGCCTTGGCAGTAGTCCCACTTGGTGACCATGGAGTCCACATAGATAGAGGTGTAGACCACGCACTTCTTGGAATCATACTGGTTATGCAACGGACCGAGGCCCACCTGCACCTGCGTGTGCAGGGTATCCTTCATCGAGATGATCGGGATGCCATAGGGATCTTTGCCTTCGAACTTCTTGTTCTTGATGGCATTCTGGATCTTCTCCCAGCTGTAGACCCAGGCATGACTATCCAGCTTACCGGCGATGATGATGTGCTTACCATCGGGGCTCACATCCACACCGTGCGGACTCTTGGGCTCGGGGATCAGATAGAGCAGGCCTTCTTTAACAGCCTGCTCGATGGTGATCTGATAGGAACCATTGACCTTATGAACCTTGCCGGCGGCAACCAGCTCAGCGGCCTTTTTCCAGTTTGTCACATGCAGGAAGTCGGTATCCTTCTGGGAGCAACCTGCCTCGAAGGGAGGACGACCACGCTCGATACCGCCCACATAACGCTCGGAGCAGAAGGAGTTGGTAAAGCCCCAACCTGCACTGACCTTTTTACCCGCGTCGGAGAGATCCTGGCTATAGGGAGGCAGTTCGAAAGTAAAAGAGTCTTCAGGCTTGATGCGCCCCTCTTTCATGTCGAACTTCCAATAGGTCAGTGCGCCACGATACTTATCATTGAACTCTTCCAGTGGCACATAATCGTGGCTGACAGGCGCTGCATACTGGGAAGCCTCCATCACGTATTCCGTATTCGGGGTGACGAAGGCACCACCATGATCGGACTTCATGAAGGGGTTAACCACGATCTGCTTGGTTTCAAAGTCGTGCAGATCGATCACCGCGAGGCGGGGATTTGCCTTGTCATTGATAAACAGGTATTTACCGTTGTATTCACCCTCGGTCTCAGAGAAGGCCGGATGGTGGGTATCACCATAGGTGATCTGCTTGCCATTGATCTTACCCTGAGCCAGGATGGCTTTGGACTCG
The DNA here is from genome assembly GCF_000224455.1 of endosymbiont of Riftia pachyptila (vent Ph05). NCBI lineage: Bacteria > Pseudomonadati > Pseudomonadota > Gammaproteobacteria > endosymbiont of Riftia pachyptila. Next base: position 41,139 of record NZ_AFOC01000007.1, on the reverse strand, counting down.
TCATCGAAGCCGTAACCCTGCCAAGGCTCCGGTGTAAACACACCGATGTACTTCAGGATACGCATCGACGGGATGCCGTAGACGATCACATGACCACTCTGACCGCCTGAACTGAAGGCCAGATACTCGTCACGACCGCCAGTTGGTGTATAGGTCTTGGCGGCGGCCAACAAGTCTTTCTGCGTTAGGCCACGCTCTTTCATCACATCTTCGAGCGAGGCCTGGGCCCAGACACTCGTCGATAACCCCAAACCGAGGCCAACCCCGGTCAATACCGAACATATTCGCTTAGTGGCAGCTTTCATGGTTCCTCCGAACGGATTGATACAGCCTGCGTTCTATCGATCAATGACAAAATGCAACGGGGCAATCCTCCTCCCGTTGGGTCATTTGACTCCTTGATTTGTGTCAAATGACACACTTTTTCAAATCACCGTCTTATTCTAGACAGGAATCCAAAAGAGTGAAGGCAGAAATCCGACATATCTCTATCAGTTAAGTGATAAATATTAGACGCACGCCTCCTTGAACCGGGAGGGTTCATCTGCAACAAGGCGTTTTGACTTATCCGTTCAGGGCAGGATCAAGGCCAACTCTTTGACCAGATCTTCGGGGGTGATACCGTGGGCAAACTTGGTGATAAAGCGACCATCCGGCCCCATCAGATAGAGGCTGGCGGAGTGATCCATGAGATAGAGTTCCGGACTGGGCGCATCTTCTGTCACCTTCTCGTACTTGACCTTGAACTCTTGCGCAACACGCTCGATCATCTCCTTGGAACCTGTCAGCCCTACCAGACGTGGATTGAAATACTCCACATAGTTTCGCATCACCTTTACTGTATCCCGCTCCGGGTCGATGGTGATGAAGTAGGGTTTTATCCCATCGGCCCGATCACCGAGCATATCCAGCGCCAAGGAGAGCACCTGCAATGAGGTGGGACAGACATCCGGACAGTAGGTGTATCCAAAGTAGAGCAGTGAATAACTACCCAGAAAATCCTCTTGGGTGAAGAGTCTCCCCAAATGGTCGGTCAGGATGAAACGACCGCCGATATGGACAGCGGCTGGCGCCTCCTCAGATTTGGCAACATCCCGCGCCCGGGCCGCCTCGGCAACATCCGCATTCAGGCAGCGCTTAATGGTGTCGGTATTGTGATCCATCATCCTGACATAGAGACCCGGCCCTGGCTCAAGGTGGATTCCCAGGCTGTCCAGCTGGCCCACATTGATCGTCTGCCCCTCAGTCAGCAGCGCAAGATGTTCAGCCTGCATACCCGCTTCAGTCAGCAGACACACCGCCTCACCATCCGCGATGCGCTGGCGCACTTTAAGCAGGGCATGTGCATCGGTGTTATGCCGAGGAGAGGCCGCAACATGCTCCAGCACCGTCAGCGCATAAGCCTGCTCAAAATACTGCAAAGTATCGTAGTACTGCAGCCCTAGTCCTGCCTTCAGGCCGCGATAACCATATTCATACTCCCGGTCAATGCGGGCCAGCTCCTTCTGAGCTTGCGTCGGTTTTTGGCGTAGATATGGCTTCGTTTCGGGTCGGCCTCACTGAGCAAGCGAGCAAACTCTTCAACCAGGAGGATCGCATTGCGATCATCGAGCCAGAAAAAAGGATCACGCTGGCTGTGATCTGCCCGCATCGGCAGAATCTTCAACACATCACTCGACAACAGCTCGATTACCCGCACATCAGGTGGCAACGCCTGAATCGTCTTCGCCAATGATGCCTCGAGCTCCGGCCCCACCCAGACCAGGATGTCGGCCTGGCGCAGCCGCTCAGCCTGCGCCTTCGACAGCTCAAATCCATAGGGTGACTGCTCCCCCGAGATGAGCAACTCCGGCGACTCCGCACCATCCATCAGAGCAGCCAGCAGGGAGTGGATCGGTTTGATTGTGGCGATGACTCGGAAACTACTCTCCGACAGCGCGGCAGCGCTGTTGAACAGCAGACAGAACGCCACTAGCAACGCGGCAAAAAACTCGGACGGAAACCCATGGACCTCACCTACTCTCGCTGGAGGGGTACTCCCGCTCCAGGGAGTCGATTGCACTACCAACCTGATCGGCCAAAGTGCCGGCAGAGGGGCAACTCTCCCCCCGCTCAATGAGCTCCATGAACGATTTATTGGCGGTTACATCAAACAGCTCACCCAACTGCCGCAGCTTCGGCAAGCGCAACACCAACGCCCGCTTCATCCGTTGTGTCTGCTCAAGATAGCCACACTGCAGCGCGATACCATTCAGTCGGCCCAACTCACGAATAACCTCCAACTTGGCATCAGAAATCGCATGCGCCTGAAGCATCCCCTGCAGGAACAGGGCACCAAACAGTAAAGATTTTCTCAACTTCATGAATAAAGACTCCATCAACCGGACTGCATTCTAATCATCAGGCGGGCATTGTAACTGTTTCAAATCAAGTCTTCCGGGAAGACCACCTACCCCACGCAAACAGATCCCGGTTGACTGAAATCAAAGGCGTGAGAGAATCCCGTTGATTTAATCTCAGCGGTCCAGCCCGCATGCAGGCACCCGGGGAAGGATAAATGGTAGATCCCCCCAACGGCCCCCGGCATTCCCATCAGGCACAACACCCATCCATGTTCGACAGGCAATCCCTTCGCGATCGCATTCACACGGCAGTCTCGCGGACACTGGCCGCCCATCCGCCTGCCGCCGGGCAACTCTACTCGATCACCCTGGCACTGCCCGAGATCCACTTCCGCGGACTGCCGCAGTTACGCGACTGCCAATCCTACTGGTACTGGCGACAACCCGAGAAAGAGGAGTACCTGTTCGGCGCCGGCGAAGCACTGCGCATAGACGCCAGTGGCAGTACCCCGATCCAGCATCTGGCTGGGGCATTTCAGCAGCTGCAGGCCCGCTGGCGCTGTCTCGACCCCGACCATACCGCCATCCCCCCGGCCGCTTTCAGCGGATTTGCCTTTGTGCCGCAAAGGCCAATGATATCCCCCTGGAAGGGGCTACCGAATGCCGCCATCTTTCTGCCGGAGATCCTGATCCAGCAGCGCAACAATCGCTGCAGCCTCTGCTTCAGCCACGACATCGCCAGCGAGAGCCGAACCGANGCTGCTAGTTGAGCGCTGGCTGGCACTGTTCGATCAACTGCTGCAGGCACTCGACCGGAAATCCGGCCCGCCGGGACAGCGGACACGCCTCACCCGCACCCGCCAGCAACCCGACCCGCAGACATGGCACGCACTGGTGCAGCAGGCCAAAGAGTCGATCCGCAACAGCGATCTGGAAAAGGTGGTACTAACCCGCCAAATCCGGGTCGAAGCGCAACGCCGGCTCGATCCCGGCCGCCTGATGGCAACCCTCGACTGCCTCTACCCCAGCAGCCGGCACCTGGCATTCCGCATCGGCGAACACAGCTTCGTCGCCGCCACCCCTGAGCGCCTGCTGGCCTGTCAAGGATCGCAGATCAACTGTGACGCCATCGGCGGTACCAGCCGCCGCTCGGCCGACGAGCGTGAAGACAAGATACTCGGCGAATCCTTACTAAATAACCCCAAGGCGTTGCACGAACACGCCCTGGTGGTCGACACCATCCAGCATGCCTTGACCCCCATCTGCAGTCGGTTTGAACCGAGCAGCGGCCCACAGCTGTTGCCGCTACGGGGACTACAGCACCTGCATACCGAGATCCAGGGCAGCCTCAAGCCAGACACCAGCCTGCTACAGGCGGCCGCCCGACTGCACCCCACCGGCGCGGTCAACGGCGTCCCCACAGCAGTTGCCAGCCAGTGGCTGGCACAGCACGAGGCGCTCGAACGCGGCTGGTACACCGGCGCCGCCGGCTGGATCAATGCCGAGGGCGACGGCGAACTGGCGGTACTGCTGCGCTGCGCCCTGCTCGACGGCAGCCAGGCACACCTCTACGCCGGCGCCGGCATCACCGCCGGTTCAGATCCAGACGCGGAGTTCGATGAGACTGAGCTAAAATTGGCCGCCATGCTAGAAGCCCTGGAAAACGCCTGATGCACGACACCGCCCTGCGCAATCTGCAGTGGGCCGATGCCCTGATCGACGGCCTGATCGCCACCGGGGTCAGACGCGCCGTGTTCTCCCCCGGCTCCCGCTCCACGCCGCTGATCCTAGCCCTGGAACGGCGCACCGAGATGCGCTGCTGGCACCACCCCGATGAGCGCAGCGCCAGCTTCTTCGCCCTCGGCCTGGCCCGCCATAATCATCAACCGGTGGCGCTGATCGCCACCTCCGGCAGCGCCCCGGCCCACTGGTACCCGGCGGTGATCGAGGCCAACCGCGCCGCCATCCCACTTTTGCTGCTGAGCGCCGACCGTCCACCGGAGCTACACGACTGCGGCGCCAACCAGACCGTCGACCAGAGCCACCTATTCGGCAGCCAGGTGCGTGCCTTCCACGACCCAGGCCCGGCCCAGAGAGGAGCAGAGGCACTGCACTTCATCCGTAGCCTGGCGATCAAGGCAAGCCAGCAGAGCCGCTGGCCAAATCCCGGGCCGGTGCACATCAACCTGCCGTTTCGTGAGCCGCTGGTGCCCCAGCAGATACCCGCACCATCCACCCCCGGCGAGGCACAGCCCTGGTCGCCGCCACGGCTGCTGCCCGATCCGCAACAGATCAATCGAATCAGTACGCACATCTCCGGCAAGCCGGGTCTGATCCTCTGCGGCCCCGACCAGGAGAGAGCCGGCTTCCCTGAAGCGGTGACAACCCTGGCCACCCGCCTCGACTGCCCGATCCTCGCCGATCCGCTCAGCCAGCTGCGCTTCGGCGAGCACGATCGTTCCCGGGTCTGCTGCCACTACGACGCCTTCCTGCGCCGAAACCGCTTCAGCCGCAGCCACCAACCCCAATGGCTGCTGCGCTTTGGGGCCGCCCCGGTCTCCGGGGCCCTGCTCGACTATCTGGCGCAGACCGAACCTGCCACCCTGCTCTGCTCCCCTCGTGGCGACTGGCCCGATCCGCTACACCAGAGCCGCGAGATGATTCGCGCCGACGCCACAGCACTCTGTGAGGCGCTCAGCCAGACAAGCCTCACGCCGGCCCCGGCCGATTGGCTCGAAACCTTCGTGCGTGCTGAGCAACAGGCGGCCACCTGCCGCCTCCCGGCCGAGAAGATCCCCTTCGAAGATCAGCTGATCCAACAGCTGATCGATTGGCTGCCGGCAGGTTCGACCCTGTTCAGCAGCAACTCCCTGCCGATCCGCCAGCTCGACAGTTTCAGCGGCAGTGGCTCAAAGAGGCTGCGCATCTTCGCCAACCGGGGCGCCAGTGGCATCGACGGCAACGTCTCCACCTTGCTCGGCCTGATGGCTGCCAGCGAGACGCCAGTGGTCGGTCTGCTAGGGGATCTGGCGCTGTTCCACGACATGAACGGCCTGCTCGCGGCCAGAGATCTGCAGGGTGTGATCATCCTGCTCAACAACGGTGGCGGCGCCATCTTCGGCCAACTGCCCCAAGCGGGGCTGGAGCAGTTCGAAGCCCACTGGCTGATGCCCACCGGACTCGACTTTTCACACAGCGCCAGACTTTATGGACTGAACTTCCAGCGAGTGACCCGGCAGGCCGAGTTCAGACCAGCACTAGAGCAGGCCATACAGGCAAACGGTGTCAGCCTGATCGAGGTGGTGCTGAACCGGAGCCTGAGTCTGCAGCGCCAGCACGACTATTGGCAGACCGTCGCCCGCGACTGATCGACCGGAGACCGACCAATCATGCTCTTCAGCTTTCGTAACCTCCGCATCCTACTGCTGCTCGGTCTGCTGCTGTTCGTCGCCCTCTATACCCACCATCAGGCCTTCGACTCGACATCCTGGTTCGAGCCTCTGGATGTGGTGATATTCCCCATCAATGCGGATGGTAATACCGACACCGCGGCCTATATCCAGCGCCTAAAAGACGCAGACTTCGCCGCCATCGACCGGTTCATCCAACAACAATCGAAGCGCTATGAGGTGTTTATCGCCCCCCCCACCCGTACCCGTCTGGGAACGCAGATCGACACCCCACCTCCCGCAGTACCGGCCATCGACGCCAGCCTGCTGGAGAGGCTCACCTGGAGCCTCCAGCTACGCTACTGGGCCTGGAAAAACACCCCGGATGAAGACTCCAACCAGCATCGCGTGAGGATCTTCGTGCTCTATCAGCAGGGACGGGAGGGCGCCGCCCTGGCCCACTCGCTGGGTCTGCAGAAGGGGCTGCTAGGCGTGGTGCACGCCTACGCCATCGACAAACAGACGCAGAAGAACAACCTTGTGATCGCCCATGAGCTACTGCATACGGTGGGCGCGAGCGACAAATATGGCGCCGATGGCATGCCGCTCTTCCCCATCGGCTACGCCCGGCCCGACAAACAACCCCTTCACCCGCAAAGCCGCTGTGAGATAATGGCGGGTCGGCTCGCCGTCTCTGCCAGCGAAGCACAGATGCCGGCTAGCCTGCGCCACTGTGTGATCGGCCCACAGAGCGCCGCCGAAATCGGCTGGGTGTTGGAAGAGTAAACAGAATATAGGACGGCCCGTGGCCGCCGCGTGTCATCAATTGAAATCAAGGATGATGTCGGGCGCAGCCCGACCTATACGGTGTCATGTTTAATTACCGGATGAAAATTGATAACAGATTCCAATTATGAACAAGCCTATCCAGTGGCAGAGCCCTGCCGACATCGAATTTAAAGATATCCTCTACCACCAGGCCGAGGGCATTGCCAAGATCACCATCAACCGCCCTGAAGTGCGCAATGCGTTTCGGCCAGAGACTGTGGAGGAGCTGGGCCAGGCGTTCCGCCGCGCCCATCTCGACCCGCAGATCGGCGTCATCATCCTCACCGGCGCCGGCGATCTCGCCTTCTGCTCCGGCGGCGATCAAAAGATTCGCGGCGACGGCGGCTACCGGGACCATAACGGCGTGGAGCAGCTCAACGTGCTGGAGCTGCAGCGCCAGATCCGCACCCTACCCAAGCCAGTGATAGCGATGGTGGCGGGCTACGCTATCGGCGGCGGCCACGTACTACACCTGATCTGTGACCTCAGTATCGTCGCCGACAACGCCCGCTTCGGCCAGACCGGCCCCCGTGTCGGCAGCTTCGACGGCGGCCTAGGCGCCGGCATCCTGGCGCGCACCGTGGGCCTCAAAAAAGCCAAGGAGATCTGGTTCCTCTGCCGCCAGTACGACGCGCAACAGGCACTGCAGATGGGGCTGGTGAATACCGTGGTGCCGCTAGCTGAGCTGGAGGCGGAAACGGTGCAGTGGTGCCGCGAGATGCTACAGCTCTCTCCCACCGCGCTGCGCGTGCTGAAGGCATCATTCAACGCCGATACCGATGGCTTGTCCGGCATTCAGGAGCTGGCGGGCAACGCTACCGCCCTCTTCTACCTCACCGAAGAGGCCCAGGAGGGGCGCGACGCCTTCGTCGAGAAGCGTCCGGCGGATTTCAACAAATTCCCGCGTCGCCCATGAAGCGCTGGCTGCTCGCGATTCGCCCCAAGACATTGGGGATCTCGCTGGTGCCAGTACTGGTGGGCAGCGGCCTCGCCTGGGCGGAGACGGCGCAGCTCCACTGGCCAACCGCCCTGGCGGCCCTAGCTGGCGCGCTGCTGATCCAGATAGGCACCAACCTGCACAACGATGCCGCCGACTTCGAGCGTGGCGCCGACACCGCCGAGCGCATCGGCCCGGCCCGCGCTACCGCCCAGGGCTGGTTCAGCGCCGCCGAGGTGAAGCGGGCTGCCTATTTCGCCTTCGGTCTGGCGTTTCTAATCGGCCTCTATCTCGCTTGGCACGGCGGCTGGCCGATCGTGCTGTTGGGGCTCGCCTCGCTGGCGGCAGGTTACGCCTACACCGGCGGCCCCAGGCCAATCGCCTACAGCGCCTCCGGCGAGCTGTTTGTGTTCCTCTTCTTTGGCCTGGCGGCAGTACTCGGCAGCTACTATCTGCAGACAATGAGTCTGTCGTTCAACGCCTTCGCCGCCGCGGTGGCGGTGGGCCTGCTCGCCGCTGCGGTACTGTTGGTCAACAACTATCGAGACCTAGAGACCGATGAACGGGCCGACAAGCTGACCCTGGCGCACTATCTGGGCCGCGCGCACGCTCGACAACTCTACGCCCTCCTTCTGTTGCTGCCCTTCCTGCTGCCACTGCTGGCGCCACAGATCAGCCCAGGCGGCTGGCTGGTGTTGATTGCCCTGCCGTTGGCGCTGCGGCTGCTCTACCGTTTCATCAGCGAACCCCCTGGCCCGGCCTTCAATCAAATCCTGGCACAGACCGCCCAACTGCAGCTCGCCTACGGATTGTTGTTGAGCGGCGGCCTGCTGCTTTGAGATGCAAATCAAGCATGCGCGTCTGATCCCCTACCGGTTGCCGCTGCAACGGCCCTGGCGCACCAGCCGGGGCACACTGAAGGAGAGGCAGGGCTGGCTGGTCGCCTTGGAGACAGAGGCAGGGCTGCGTGGCTGTGGCGACTGCGCCCCCCTGCCGGTTGCAGGCACAGAAAACAGGGAACAGGCCAAGCATTGGCTCTCTCAACAGATGCCGGCCCTGACGGGAGACTCACCAAGAGAGCGGCTTGCCGCACTACCAATAGGGGGCGGCTGCCCTGCCGCCCGATGTGCACTGGAGAGCGCGCTGCTCGATCTCATCAGTCAGGCTGAAGGCGTAAGCCTTCGCCACTGGCTCAATCCCCAGGCGGCGAAATCGGTGCCGGTGAATGCCAACATCGGCGCGCTAGATGGGCAAGTCGGCGAGCGTAGCGAACGGGCCCTAGCGCAGGGGTTCGATATCCTCAAACTCAAGCTAGGACTGGATCGCGTTGGGCAGGAGCTGGCCCGGCTGGAGCAGTTGGCGGCAAGCCTGCCACCATCCACCCGGCTGCGGCTGGATGCTAACGGCGCCTGGGATTTTGCCCAGGCGAGCGCCTTCCTGCAAGACATCGAAGGGCTGCCGGTGGAATCGATCGAGGAGCCTTTAAGCACTCCGGAGACCGCCAGCCTGACAGCACTTCAGGCACAGACCCACTACCCTCTAGCGATCGATGAATCCCTGCCCCGCTTCGAGCTGGAGAGGCTGTTGCAACACCCGCCAGTGCGGCGCCTGATCATCAAGCCGATGGTTCAGGGCGGGCTGCTGTCATCGCTCAGACTGGCCCAACGAGCTGCCGAGTCCGGCATGGAGGCGCTGGTCACCAGCAGCCTCGAGAGTGCAGTGGGAATTCAGGCCGCCGCTCAGCTCGCCGCGGCAATCGGCGGCGCAGAACAACCACTGGCCCACGGGCTGGCCACCAGCGACTGGCTGGCCCGGGATCTGGCCCAGCCACCGCAAATCATTGCGGGCCAGCTGCTGTTAAACGACGTTATCGGACTTGGCCTAAGGGGCCTGCACAACCTGGAGTCACCGCAATGATGAGCAGCAGATTCGACTACCACTTCAGAGTCCAATTACACGATATCGACGCCGCCGGGGTGGTATTTTTTTCCCATACCCTGCGCCACGCCCACGATGCCTATGAGGCCTTCATGGCGGAAATGGGCTTCAGCCTGCATGATCTGATCGAAGCCAAACAGGGTCTGCCCCTGGTCCACAGCGAAGCTGACTATCTACGCCCCATGCGCCATGGTGATGCAGTCGAAATCCGGTTACAGGTGGAACGGCTAGGCGATAGCTCATTCACCATCGCTTATCAATTTTTTGATTCACAGGGGGGTAAACTGGCGCGGGTGAGAACCACCCACGTCATGCTGGACCTCAGCAATGGCAGCTCAATGCCACTTTCTGAGGAGCTGAGAAAGAGCCTAGCCGCCTATCTGGAGTAACGGCTAACGGGGCGGGCATCGCCGTGATCAGTGTGGCAACTGCTGACTGATCACGGCGATGCCCGCCCCATTGCACTCTGCCTTTTACGGCTCGCCTCCGCCGGCACCCATCCGTGTGCGCAGCTGCGATCGTTGGGCCGATTTAGCAGCCTCGAACTGAAGGCATCAAGACAGTGAGATGGTCAGCGGCGTCTGCCGCCACGTCCTCTTCTTGGCCGGTCGGGCCCGACACGGATCATGCTACCGTTGAATTCACTGCCGTCGAGCGCTGCAATAGCGGCGCGGGCTTCGTGTCCTTCCATATCGATAACGGCAAAGCCCTTGCAATCACCGGAGAAGAGATCTTTTACCAGTTTGAGAGAACGGACCACGCCGTATTCCGAAAAGAGTGCTGTCAGACTCTCTTCTGTGGTCGATCTAGGGAGACCACGAACCGAAAGGGTAATCAATGCTTTTGACCTGCTGCGTAATTCGTCGACAAATAAGTCTGTGCATCCCTGCACCTATCTAATCCGCTGCGACAACGGTTCGGAAAACCGTCCCATAAAGAAACGGGACAGCGGATTGAAACAAAACTTACAGCGGAACTACGTTATCAGCTTGGGGGCCTTTCTTGCCATCGACTTCAGTAAACTCGACCTTTTGGCCATCTTCAAGAGAAACATGGCCTTCACCAACAATCGCGCGAAAATGAACAAACAGGTCTTTGCCACCCTCGCGTTCGATAAAACCATAACCCTTTCCGCTGTCGAACCATTTGACGGTTCCGGTTTGTCTTTCTGACATCTGTAAATACCTCAATGAATTGCAAATATGTCCGTCTCAATGAACGAACCACCACCACGAATCTTGGCAGGCACTATGAAGCTCGATTCGAATGTATCTGTGAGGAAACAGCGAATGTTAGGCGTTATAGGTAGGACTAAGATCATGAAGACGCAAAAGATATATCGCCTTAGGCTGAAATGCAAACTAAACCCGTCCATTACGCGAGATTGGCCACCTTCAGCACGCTGCCGCATGCGTCGCCGGTCTCGACGTTGGCCGTGAATACCCGCTCCAGCCCTTGAGCCCTGGTCATCGCAGCAATGGGGAGCATACCACAGTCTTTGCTGTACAAACCGTCCGCTTCTGGCCGGCGGCGGCAGCTCAGTGTGCCTGAATCGGGTTTGGCAGATACAATCTGGCGTTTTTTATCAGGCGATGTTTTTCAAACCAACCTCTGTTCATCTCCAGGGCGTAGATGGCCGGCCCGGCTGAAGCGTAGGTTGTCAGCCCACTATCGGGAGGCATAGTGTGGGTATTGAGCAGACGACCCTCGCTGTCGAAGAAGCCCACATCGAGGGGCATGGACATGTTCAGCATCCAGATCTTCACGATCTTCTCATGGGGAAACACCATCAGCAGGCCCTGATCCTTGGCAAGTTTTTCTCGCCCAATCAGGCCAGTCGCTCGCGATTCCAGATCCGCCGCCAACTCCACTTCAGCACGGACGTCATTGACATAGATGGTTGTCCGTTCTGTGTGGTCGCAGGCCGATAGAAGGGTGGCGAACAGCAGCGCGGGGAGCACTCCGACTTTTGTCTGCTCGGCAAGGCGCATTCGAGTCGTTCAATCAATCCGAGATCACAGATTCACTTTGATGCCGGCTCAGGCAACCCCAGTTTGGCCTGATACTCACTCAATAACTCCTCTGCGTGGCGGATCTGCTCCAGCGGCATGGCCGCGGCGGCCGTATCTCTGAAACGCTCGGCATATCTGTCTCCCGCCTGCATACCCAGGGCAAACCAGACATAGGCCATCGGGTAGTTCGTCTCCGTTCCCAGGCCATAGAGATACATGCTGCCAAGCTTGCTGTAGGCACGGGTATCACCAGCCTGCGAGGCGGCCTGAAACTCCTTGAAAGCGGTTGCTCTATCACCTTTCCGGTTGGCCTCTTCCCCCTCTTCAAAATCGGCCTGGAGAGCGAAAGAAAACAACAGGAAACAGCTGGTGAGAATGGTGCGAAAAGAGATCATGCGTTGGGTCCTGATCAGCCAAAAGATGCCAGGGATGTTACAACAAAATCGTCCGATGGATGAGCCGCCAGCGCTCCAGCTGCTATAAACCCGATATACGCAATAATCGAGGAGTTTCCCCATGACCAACCGAGCTTCCGGCCCTGAGACCAACCAAGCCCCAAATTTTCCCAGCCCCACTGCGCAGCAGCCACGGCAGAGTCTGAGCATGCACGATGGCGTTGAGGTCTGGCATGATTGCTGTTCCTGCGAGGCGGAGCCCTATTGGCTCGACCTGATGGAGCACGCTGCCGAGGCACCGAGCAAAGAGCGCTAGCCTCCTGCGGGATCTACCCTTCTGGCTTAAGCCTTCTCCTGGGCCACCGCACCCGCCAGATCGCTGGTCGCCGTCTCCACCGAGCCGGCATGCGGATCGTCGAAACATACCTGATCCAGCGCTCCCTCACCCTTAGCAATGATGCAGGAGACGGCGCAGTCACCGGTGACGTTGCAGGCGGTGCGCATCATGTCGAGCAGGCGGTCGACGCCGATGATCAGCGCGATCCCCTCCACCGGCAGGCCGACCTGGTTGAGCACCATGGTCAGCATCACCAACCCGACACCGGGCACCGCGGCGGTGCCGATCGAGGCCAGAGTCGCAGTCAGCACCACCATCAGATACTCGGTGACGCCGAGATCTACGCCGTAGACGTTGGCGATGAAGACGGTCGCCACCCCCTGCATCATGGCGGTACCGTCCATATTGAGGGTGGCACCGAGCGGCACGGTAAAGGAGGCGACCGAGGTATCCACCCCCATCTTCGCCTCCACGGTACGCATGGTGATCGGGATGGTGGCGCCGGAACTGGCGGTGGAAAAAGCAAAGGTAGCTGGATCGCGCATCTTGCGCAGAAAGCGCAGCGGGTTGAGCCCGGCCAGCAGCTTCAGCAACAGCGGGTAGGTGACGAAGGCATGCAGCCCGAGCGCCACCGTCAGGGTCAGGAAATAGGCCAGCAGCGGCACGATCAGATCGAGTCCTTGAGTGGCAAAGGTGCGTGCGATCAGCGCAAACACGCCGTAAGGAGCGAGACGCATGATGATCTCCACCATGTGCATGATCACCGCATCCAGGTCGTTGAACAGGTTGAGCACGTGCCGGCCGCGCTCACCGGCGAGGGTGATGGCGATGCCGAACAGCAGCGAGAAGACGATGATCTGCAGCATGTTGCCCTCGGAGAGGGCCGCCACCGGATTGGTCGGCACCATGCTGATGAAGACCTGGGAGATCGGCGGCGCCTCCTTGCCCTGGAAACTCACATCGGCAACCCCCGCCTCGAAGCCCTGGCCCGGCCCGACCACCGTCGCCAGAATCAGGGCGATGCTGATCGCCACCGCGGTGGTAAAAAGGTAGAGCAGGATCGCCTTGACGCTCATCCGCCCCAGCGCCGACAGGTTGCCAAGCGAGGTGACCCCGCCCACCAGGGAGACAAACACCAACGGCACCACCAGCATCTTTAACGAAGCGACGAAGATCGCACCGACCACATAGAGCAGACCGTCGGTCAGATAATCCTTGAGCAGGCCTTCAGCACCGAATAGCAGGTTGAGCAGTATGCCCAGCAGGGCGCCGCTGGCCATCGCGATCATGATCCGGCGGGTCAGGCCGTGGAGTTTCTGGTGACTCATGCTGTGTTGGGGTTCCGGTTGTTTGTTGAACTGCGGAACGTTAACAGATGGTTTGAAATGTGTACAAAGAGTTTATTGCGGGTGACAAAGTGGCTAGCAGAGCTGCACGGAACCGGATTCAAGCAATGGAGACATTTACTCAAATCAGTTAACAAGTCACAGAGGTCTCTCAGCAGTTGCGCAAATAAAACCATGGCGAAGCAGGTCGAGCCGCGACGAGTCAAATCTGAGGGAACTCTTGAGGGCAAGCACCTCGCTATTCAGATAGGGCCCCGTCGGCGAATATCATAGAGGCCAGGAGCACAGATTCCATCAACAGGCCGGATGTAAGACTACCATCGATTCTCTTCGCCAACGCGTTTCACTTGGCAAACGGGCGGCGTGCATATAAGTGTTTCCTTAACAAGCCAGCAGTGAGCAGACTAATATGAAAACAGAGCGGGTGGAGCAATGCGAAGAAAGCCACCTGGGCCGAAAATGAAAGAAGCTGCAGCCCGCCGGCTTTCCCGGCAGACTGCAGCCTCAGCTTGAGCGATCAACTCAGGGGGCCAGCAAACTCAGTTGAGTAGATTATGAACCCCCCAAAAGAGCAGCTTCCCGGTCAAGATCACTCCCAGCAATGCGAACATCACCATGGAAGTGATCACGTAGCTGCTGATATCCCGCTGATCATTGCGCGTTCTAATCATAGGCATCACCTCTTTAACACTAGGCTAGTTTCGACAACAAACCGGTCTGATATCCGCACCTGAAAGAGTCAAGCTCTCGTGGTGGCTCTCAGATGCATATTAGCTGTTGTTGATGCGCGATAGCGGCAGGATCAGTGCGGGGTTAAGGCATTTTTGAGGGTTCAGGATTTAGATTAACGGGACGAAGGCAACTCAGGAAATTCATGCGCCCAGCGGGGATTCCTATTCCGTTCTCAGCGACACCAGAGTCACCGGCTTGCCACGCTTGTGCTGACGTGGCCAGACCCCATAATGACCAGCCTGCAGTGGCTCCAGACGCCGGCGGTTAATGATCGACACCGCCGCTGCCGAGAGCCGCAGCACAGGCAACCGGCGACGGCTCCCATCCACCACCAGGGGTGGCGACCAATCAATCCGGGCAGCGATCCAGGCCGGCGTGTTGCGGTTCGGCAGGGTAAAGTTGGCATAGTCCCAGAGCAGCAGCTCCTGCAGCAGCGGATCACCATCCAGCCAGGGCTCAAGAAAACCGACCAGATGCCCGAACAGTCGCTCAGGTTGCATCTTCTCCCGTGCGATGCCCTCCCCCAACTGTTCCATCAGCGTATCGAAAAAGCACACCAGCTCATCGTTGAAGTGGTGCGGCACCAGCCGCATCAGGGTCGCAACCAGATAGCCACTGTTCCAGAGCCGCTCCAGCAGGGCCGCATAGCGTTTGAAGCGGGCAAACGCTTGGAAGCTAAGCAGCGGATGGGCCAACACCTCGTAGGGTGGCTGCGGATCCCAACGGTAGCCCAGCGTCTGTGCCTGATCATGCAGCGGCGTTCCGGGCAGCAGCTTCAGGCTGCCGAGCTGCAGATGCTCGGGAAACAGCCGGAACACCCGGTTGAGTGAGTCGGCGCAGTGTGCCGCATCCTCCCCCGGCAGCCCGACGATCAGATCGAGGTGGACTGGATGGCGCTTCATCGCCACCAGTTCGCGGATATTATCCAGCGCCTTGGACACCTCCATCTGCCGTTCGATGGCATTGAGCACCGGTTCATTGAGGGTCTGCAGGCCGATCTCAAACTGAAAACGGCCCGGCTCGGCGTGGCGGAAGATCACCATCGCCTCCGCAGAGATACGATCCGGGTTGAGCTCCAGATGGAAACGCAGATCACCCTCCGCTTCGGCAAAACGTTGCAGCAGACGCAGGGTGCGCTGTTTGCCGAGATGGAAACTGCGATCGAGCAGCTTGATGGTCTTGCCTTTTAATCGGGAGAGGACCGCCAGCTCCTGTTCCACCCGTTCGATGGGGAAGGCACGCAGACGGTCAGTGGCGCTGGTGCAGAAGGTGCATTTATAAGGGCAACCGCGGGAGGTCTCCCAGTAGATCAGCGGTTTCCCCGCATCAAAGCTACTCAGCAGGATGGTGGAGGGGATCTGTTCCACCGGTAACAACCGGATCGGATTACGGTGGATCTGGCCCTGATCCCACCAGATCAGGCCAGAGATGGTTGACAACTCCCCTACCCCAGCAAACTGCCAGCGCAATAGATCGCGAAATGCCGCCTCGCCCTCACCATCCACCACAAAGTCGATGATCGGCACAGCCCTGAGCAGCGCCTCGCCCCGCGGTCCTGCCTCCGGCCCGCCAAAGACGATCCGACACTCCGGCAGCAGCTGTTTGAGCAGCTGCGCCAAGCGGATGCAGGCATCGATATTCCAGAGATAGCAGGAGAAGCCGATCAGCCGCGGCTGCCAGGCCACCAGCTCCTCAAGCAGCGTCTGGTGACTGACATTGACCTGCGCCTCGAACAGCTGGATCCCGGCATGGAAAGGCTCGTTCCAGCAGAAGGCGGCCAGCGAGCGGATCGCCAGCGAAGAGTGGCTGTAGCCCGCATGCAGTGCAACCAGGGCTACCGGGTGGGATGCGGCGCTGAGGCACCGGTCAGGATCGATCATCGCGCGCACTATACACCGGCACAAGGTATTCAGCAGCCGTTCAGTTAAGCAGGTCCAAACTCTTTGCAGATTCAAAAGGAGGGACCAACCATGCCAACCCACACCACCCCCGCCAGCCACAGAGGCCTACCCCTGATCGCCGCAGCTACCGTCTGGCTGGCACTCTTTTCCAGCCCCACCCCGTCGGCCACAGCTCCGACGCTGAAGCTCTTCCCCACCACTGTTCTAGAGGATATTCGCCACACCGGCAGGGTGGCAAAGGAGATGGAGAGCGGCCTGCAACAGGTGATCGAACGGCTCGATCTGCAGCAGCAGATGACCATCGAGAGCAAATGCGATGGCGCCGAGGAGGACCCCGGCTGCAACCAGCTGCGCCAACAGCTGAGTACCAGCTATCTGGAGATGCTGCAGATCATGGAGCAGAACCTGCCTGAGATGGAGAGTGCGGTGGAGACCACCCGCAAGAGTCTAGCGAAACGCCTGCGCACCGAACTGGGGCAACGCATGACCCCCTGGGAGTTGCAGCAGGCCCTGCTCGGTGAGTCGCAGCAGATAGCCGACAGCACCCGGCCCAGCCTGCGCGGCCGTTCTGGGATGCGTCTCAGCGACCGTTTCAACCAGTACTACAAGCTGGTCGCCAACGGCTCTGCCTCCAACGACACCTCGCTGGCGGTGATCGCCTCCGACATCTACCTCGACATGGAGGAGACCGCCAACCTGATCACCCGCACCCGCCAAGAGATCAGCCGCGCCACTCTGATGGGGCAGCTCTCGCAATCCTTCGGCGTGATCACTCCGGAGATGCAGCAGATTGTGAACGGCGTGAAACAGATCCTGTTCGGCGACCCGGCAGCAGAACAGCCGATCGCCGCACCTCCCGCCACCCAGGCCGCCGGCTACCACAGCCCACTAGCCATGTAGACAGACCAGGAGAGAGAGCATGAAGATCCGAAACAGCCTCTACGCCAGCGCATTCGCAGCCACTCTTTTCGCTATCAGCGGCTGTAACAGCGAGACGGTCAAGGCCAACGT
Organism: endosymbiont of Riftia pachyptila (vent Ph05); assembly: GCF_000224455.1. Lineage (NCBI taxonomy): Bacteria > Pseudomonadati > Pseudomonadota > Gammaproteobacteria > endosymbiont of Riftia pachyptila. The sequence goes on along the minus strand of NZ_AFOC01000007.1, from coordinate 23,971 downwards.
CTGCAATCCACCCGAAGGGCACGATCTGAATCAGGCGATGCAGCAGGCAAAACAGGACCTCAGCGACATCTGCGGCTACCGTTTCAATGCCTACTTCAGTCAGTTGATGAAGATCGCCGAGGGCGACCCACAACCCGCCAACAAGGAGAAGTTCAGCGACTTCATGATGTGGGCCCACCGCACCAGCCTGCTCAGCAAGCGCCAGGCCCGGGAACTCTACAACCGCTATTTCAACGTCAAATATGTCTCCCTGATGGGGGACTACAACAACTGCTCCACCAGCTGCACCCGCCAGCAACAGCTGATCAGCGAGATGCAGCAGGAGCTGCTCGACAAGGAGCAGGGATTGCTCAAGATCAGCCGAGACAACAGCGGCTACCAGCGTGCCGACCGTCTGCTGCAGGAGACCGAGTTGGTACTCGAAGCCACCTGCACCGCCTGCCGCAGCAACTGAGGCCAAAATGAACCAGACAACCACAGGTCACTTTCTGAAGGGTTTTGCCGCTGGCGGTGGTGTGACCCTGCTGCTGGGAGCCAGTGGCCTCTACCTCGCCAGTCTGAGCGGAGCGATCAGCATCGACAGCGGCAAACTGATGGCCTGCAGCAGTGGCTCGACTGGTTCAACCAGAACCTCGGTAGCGCGCTGCTACCGTTCAGCCTGATCGCGCTGCTGTTTCTGGTCAATCTCACTGTCTTGAAGCAGAAGCTGCAGCGTGGCGACCCACCCGAACAGGTCGCTCAGACGGAGCACCTGCTGGATGTCTGGACCGGCCTGTTCTTCGGCATCGGCGTAATCTGGACCGCCATCGGCATGCGCGGCGCACTGCTGCAGGCACTTGGGGATCCGACCTCTAGCGCCCAGCTGGGGGCGTTTGTGATCCTGCAGCGGCTGGTCGATGGCGGCATCCTGCTGGCCCTATCCACCACCATCTTCGGCGGCATAGGCGGCTATCTGATGCGGCTGATCAAGGCCCTCTCTGTGGGCGGCGAGCTGCGCCGCTTCTATCTGCAGCACCACGCACAGCAGAGCGACTCGATACTGCTGGTGTTACAGCGTATTGAGCAGCAGCTGGAGAGTATGGGAAATAAGGACCAAACCGACCATGTACCCAAGCTACTCGAACATCGAGCCCACTGATCCATTCCTGCAGGGTGACGGCGGCGACAGCCTGCAGACCGATGTGATGCGCTTCATGGCGATCCTCGGCTTCTGCCTGCTGGCGATCTTTGCCTTGGTCCAGTCACTGCCCCAAGACGACCCGCAACGAGAGGCGTTGAGCGCGCAGATCAGCCAGCTGACGCAGCAGCGGGAACAACATCGGGCAGAGCTATCACAACTGCACCAACAGCTCGAGCAGGCCGCTGCGAGGGCGCAACAAATGGCGCAGTCGGCTCGCGAATCCGCAACGACCATCCAGCAGCAACGCCGCCAGATCGAAGCGTTAAGCGGCCAACTGGCCAGCGCAACCGAACAGCGCAAAAGCAGCCGGGAGGCGCAGGCGCAGCGCTGGCCAAGCGACACCACTCAACCCGCAAAGCTGCTCAGACAACCCGGATTCACCCTGCGCTTCGCTTCCGATCAGGTATTGCTGCAGCTGATTCGCCAACGCCACATCAAGTTTTTCGCCATCTCCGGTGAGATGGCCTGGCGCGCCACCTCCGCCCTCAGCTACATCGAGCAGAGGCCGCCATCACAAATCCACGAGATGAGCGCTGCAACCGTCCCCAGTGCCCTGATCAACGCCCTGCCCACCAGCAGGGCAGACGAGATGACCTGGGGAGTGGTGCTGCCCGCAGCAATCCACACCGAAATCAAACAGCTGATGCAGCAGTATCGCCAGGGCGATCTGGTGATCGATCGCCACGGCAAAGTGCACATCAAAGGAGCCGTAGATGAAGATTGAGCGCCTTCTCTGCCCGCTGTTTCTGTTGATCCTCGTCGGTTGCGGCAGCCAACCCCAGCGCCCTGCCGCAAGCAGCAGCCTGGATCGCTGGATCGACCAGCAACTGATCCCCCACCTGCAACAGAGACTCACCCGTGAACCACGCCTGATGGGGCAGCCGATCCTGATCGGCGGCCTGCAAGCAGGCCAGATCTCCCCGCTGGAGGATCAGCTGAGCCATTCAATCGCGCGTCGCCTGACCCAGGGGCTGCTACCGCAGCGCAGCATCAACCTGCTCTCGCTCAATGCGACAGACAAGTGGCGCTTCTACTCACGGCAGCGGGCCTGTGCTGAGACCCCGGAGGTCCACTACCTGCTTGGCATCGAGATGGAGAGACGGCCTGGCGCACAACTAAGTGTTTCGGTCAGGATCCTGGATCTGCAGGAGAATCACTGGGTCTCCGGGGTTGGACTGCAGTGGCAGGGGAGCGCGGATGCGGCACAACTGGCGCTGAGCCAGCAGGCGCATCACGACGAGGCGCTGCGCGGCCTGCGCAGACTGCCATTCCGGACAGACCAGCCAGATCTGGCGGCACATCGACTGGCCAGCGATCTCGCCTGCCAGATCCGTCAGCTGCCTCTAACCAGCCCACAACTCTATCTTGTGCAACAGCAAGACAGTGACCGCCGCCTGCAACTGGTGGGCCACTACCTCAGCCGCCTGGGCAGGGTTCATCTGACCCGGCACAAAGAGGAGGCAGATCTGGTGATGCAGGCGCAGTCACTATCGGTGTCGGCCTCTCTCAGCCAATATTGGGTGACACTGAAGCCGCTCGAGGCAGAGGCAGCGCCGCTCGATATCGGCAGCAGCATCTATTCGTTGCAGACTGCCGGTGAGCCGCAGCAGAGCGGTGTCAAACAACCTGTTGTACGCATCCTCAGCCCCGCCTCGGAACAGCTATGCGATTCACCCACCCCCTGGCAATCTGGCATGCAGCAGATTGCAGCCCACCGAACGGAGAGGATTCCCGGCTGTTTTGCCATCGAGATCGAGGCAGCTGCAGACGAGTTCGTGTTTGCCTTCAAACAGACCGGCGGGCAGAGGCTGCTGCGCCTCAGCCCCTCCAGCTGTCTCTCCCTGAGTGTACAGCCGTCTGCAGAACAGCCCCGGCGACGATTGCGGTTACCCTCTGCACACGCCCGACCGGCGCTATTTTCCGCCCGGCGGCCGGAACGTTACATCCTGCTGCTCGCCAAACGGGGGGAGCCGGCCACTCGCCTGTCACGCCATCTCGCCCAGCTGGCCGATCCCTGTGACCAGGATGAGCAGCCTGCCATCTCCCGAGAGCAGCAACGGCTCTGGCTGGAAGCGCTAGAACAGATCGTCGATCAGCATCCACAGACGATCAGCTGGCGCGCCCTGGAGATCGGCGAGCCGCTCCATCAGACCGCCCACTGGCGCCAAGCACACAGATAACCGCGGGAGGACGAGATGTTCAGGATATTGGGATTTATCACCGGCAGCAGCATCGCTGCACTACTGCTTTTAAGCCTGTTCGATCCACCTCAACTGACCGAACTGCACAGCAAGGTTGACGCAACTCTTGGGCAGATAAGCGAGGCGGTACAACACGATAAGCGGCCTACTCCAGCACCAGCAGAGACTAGCAGGGCAGCAAGCCAGCCCATCGCCCAAGCCAAATCGACGAAACATCAACCGGCAACCCTCTCCCCGTCAGAGGTGAGTTCGCCGGAACAGCAGCCACTGGCTTGGCAACCGTTCTGGAAACCTTTCCGCAGCGAGCTCTCGGCGCTTGGATTTGCCAGCCGCATCGCCCGGCTCAGTGGCCGTGAAGTCCACGTGGAACAGAGCGGCAGCGGCAGATACCAGGCCCAGTTTGCCTACCGTGGCGAACCAGACCGGCGCGTCGGACTCGCGCTGATCAGCAGTGCCAGCGGCCTTCCCATCGAACAGGGAACGCCATAGATGGCCTTCCTGAGCCGAGGCGCCGCCACCCTCGCATTGCTGCTAATACCGGCACTGCTTTATGCAGCACCTGGATCCTCATCCGCTCGATCCAGCGAGATGCAGCAACGTTGGCGGGCGTTTCTTGAACAGCAGGAGCATCAGCCTGCCATCTCAGCTAGGCTCCCCTATCTGCACTGCTTCCAGCGGGCTGCGGCAGCCCAGCAGCTGCCCACGCTGTTGCTGTTGGCCGTGGCCCGGGGCGAGAGCGACTTCGACGCCAATGCCATCTCCAAAGCCAATGCCCACGGTCTGATGCAGATCCAGTGGCCTGGGACCGCCAATCATCTGGGCATCTATCGGCTCGCCGATCTCTATCAGCCCTGTCGTAACGTGGCGGCGGGCGGACGCTATCTGAAGGAGTTGCTACAGCGCTACGATGGCGATCTACACCGTGCGCTGGCGGCCTACAATTATGGTCCCAGTCGCATCACCAAAGGGGATGCACCGATCCCCGATGGCGCCGACTGGTACAGCCGCTATATCTACCGTCATCTACAGAGCCTGCTTGGCCGCTATGCTGCCACCGCCACTAGCCAGCGCCAGACCGACTTCGCAAGTGAACAGAAACTGCTCCTGGTCGAGTTCAGCCGACCCTACCGGGCGGAGGCCATGCTGGCCCATCTCACCGCCCGTTTTCCGGCGCTCCACTTCGACTGGTTCCGCACCCCGGCACAACGATTTCGCGTGGTGGTGGTAATTGCGGATAAGCACGCAGCAAAGCAGGCTCTGCCACTGCTGAAGGCGGCTGGATTCGACTCCAGAGATTTTTCGGAACGACATCTCACCTTCAAGAAAAAATCTCGCCTTTGAATTAGCCACACGCTACTATTCGTAAGGTTTTTTGCACCCTTACTGCAGAACCCTCTATCTAGTTATTCTCTTAAATTACAACAAGTTATAAACAAGGACTCAGCATGTTCGACCTCAGGAACACACGAATCGGTGTACTTGGACTGGGCTACGTCGGTCTGCCTCTGGCCGTCGAATTTGGCAAACAGTATCCAACCATCGGCCTCGATATTAACGAAGCTCGGGTAGAGGAACTGAAACAGGGCCGCGACAGCTCCCTGGAAGTAGAACCCGAAGAGCTCAAGGCCTGCCCTCAACTCAGCTACAGCAGTAATCCGGACGATCTGAAGGACTGCAACGTCTACATCGTTACGGTTCCTACTCCGATCAACGAACACAAGCAGCCCGACCTGAGCCCGCTGATCGGCGCCAGCCGCATGCTTGGCAGCCTGATCAAGCCTGGCGATGTCGCAATCTTCGAGTCGACCGTCTACCCCGGCGCCACCGAAGAAGACTGCATCCCGATCATCGAAGAGATCTCCGGGCTCAAGTTCAACCAGGACTTCTACGCCGGCTACAGCCCCGAGCGCATCAACCCCGGTGACAAAGAACACCGCCTGGTGACCATCAAGAAGGTCACCTCCGGCTCCACCCCCGATGTCGCCGACTATGTTGATGATCTCTATAAGAGCATCATCCAGGCCGGCACCCACAAGGCGAGCAGCATCAAGGTCGCCGAGGCTGCCAAGGTCATCGAGAACACCCAGCGCGACGTCAACATCGCCCTGATCAACGAACTCGCACTGATCTTCAATCGCCTCGGTATCGACACCGAGGAGGTACTGGCGGCCGCTGGCACCAAGTGGAACTTCCTGCCCTTCAAGCCCGGCCTGGTAGGTGGCCACTGTATCGGTGTCGACCCCTACTACATCGCTCACAAGGCGCAGGCCACCGGCTACCAGCCCGAGATCATCCTTGCCTGCCGTCGCCTCTCCGACAGCATGGGTTCCTATGTGGTCTACACCGTGGTCAAGCTGATGATGAAGCGCGGCGTGATCTCCGGCAACGGCAAGGTGCTGGTGCTCGGCTTGACCTTCAAGGAGAACTGCCCCGATCTGCGCAACACTCGCGTGGTCGACATCATCGCCGAATTCGATGACTACGGCGCCTCCGTCGACGTCTACGATCCCTGGGTGGACAAGGACGAAGCCCACAAAGAGTACGGCGTCACCCCCATCGACAACCTCGAAGAGGGTGCCTATGACGCAGTGGTATTGGCAGTAGCGCACAACGAGTTTGTCGAGATGGGCATCGACAAGATCCGCGCCCTGTGCAAACCCGATGGCGTACTCTACGACGTCAAGAATATCCTGCCCGCCGATCAGGTGGACGGTCGCCTGTAACTAGGGCATCCGCCCCGACCCCGATTACTCAAGGTTCCCAAGGAGAATCCATGAAAGTTTTGATCACCGGCGGTGCCGGTTTCATCGGCTCCGCGCTGGCGCTGCGCCTGCTGGAGCGCGGCGATGAGGTCATCAGCATCGATTGCCTCAACGACTACTACGACGTCAACCTGAAGAAGGCGCGCCTGGCGCGTACCCAGGACCACCCCAACTTTACCGACATCCGGATGGAGTTGGAGGATCGTGAAGGTATCGCCGATCTCTTTGCCACCCACAAGCCAAACCGGGTAGTCAACCTGGCGGCCCAGGCCGGTGTGCGCTACTCTATCGAGAATCCGCTCGCCTATATCGACTCCAATCTGATGGGCTTCGGCCACATCCTGGAGGGGTGTCGCCACAACGACGTGGAGCACCTGGTCTACGCTTCCAGCAGCTCGGTCTACGGTGCCAACACCTCGATGCCCTTCTCGGTGCATGACAACGTCAACCACCCGGTGAGCCTCTACGCGGCTACCAAGAAGGCCAACGAACTGATGGCCCACACCTACAGCCACCTCTACCGGCTACCCACCACCGGACTGCGCTTCTTCACCGTTTATGGCCCTTGGAGCCGCCCCGACATGGCGATGCTCAAGTTCGCCCACAAGATCATGAAGGGCGAGCACATCGACGTTTTCAACTACGGCAAGCATCAGCGTGACTTCACCTACATCGATGACATCGTCGAGGGTGTGATTCGGGTGCTGGATCGCCCAGCCCAGCCCAATCCGGACTGGAACAGTGACAACCCGGACACCGCCAGCAGCCGTGCGCCCTACCGCATCTACAACATCGGCAGCAACAACCCCACCGAGTTGATGCGTTACATTGAGCTGTTGGAAGAGTCGCTGGGCAAGAAGGCGAAGGTCAACATGCTGCCGCTGCAGGATGGCGATGTGGTTGCCACCTACGCAGACGTGGATGATCTAATCAAGGACACCGGCTACAAGCCGGACACCAAGCTGGAAGATGGCGTCGCCGCCTTCGGCAAGTGGTTCAAGGAGTTCTACGGCTATTGATCTGTAGGCTGTTACGATGGCGCCACGTGCGCCATCGTAATGGCGCACGGATCCAGGTAGAAGCAACGTAGCGTGCTGCTTCAGCTCTCAATGAGGATTCGGGGAGAAAAAAACGCAGGTGGGGCCTCCAACCCAGGAGGCTTAGAGGGCTTAGAATACCCCACCTGCAGACTAGCGCTTATCCACGGAAACGACCAATCCGTGTACGTTGCAGGCATAGACTACCCGTTGCCCTTCCCGCCTGGCATTGACCCAAGTCAACTAAACCCTTCTATCAGTTGGGTATTTGTTTGAAGACCGCAAGTCTGACAAAGAAGATCCGCTACCCTTCCTCCAACAACCCACCAAACTGCTCCAGCAACCGCGGCAAAAAGCGTCGCAGTTCCAGATTCATTAAGGCGAAATCCACATCGAAGCGGGTGATAGCATCCTCTGCCTCGGCTTCCGCTGCCTCTTCCTGAATCAGATCCAGAAACCGCAAACGCTTCAGCGCCAAGTCGGACTCCAAGCTACAGGAGATCCGCTCTTCCCACTCGATCCCCAGCTTCACCACCTGCTTTCCCGCCGCCAGGTGAACGCCGATCTCTTCAGCTGCCAGATCCTGGCCCTTGCAGCGGATCACTGCAGACTCATCGTTGCTGTCGCGCAGTTCGCAGCTGTCCAGCAGCAGGAAACCCGGTTTGCTCTCTGGCTCCCGGACCCAGTCGGTCAGTACTGCCGCAGGGGCAATCTGGCTCTCAAGCGGACGAAGCGGCAGGCTGCCCAGTGTCTCCCGCAACAGGCTCAACAGCGCTTCCGCCCGCTTTGCCGAGGCCGCATCCACCAGAATCCAGCGATTCGAGCGATCGATCATAGCATGCAGATAAGAGGATTTTGTAAACGCCTTCGGCAGCAGTTCAAAGGTGATCTCATCGCGCATCTCCCGCTGCTCTTTGCGGGAAACGCGGCGCGCCTCCGCCTCCTCCACCGCCGCAACCCGCTCCGCCACCGCCTCGTTAATCACCGGCGCAGGCAACAGCCGCTCTTCCTGACGCATGCAGATCATCAGGCTACCGGTATTTTCGTGACAGAAGCCTGACTCCTGACCGGCAACCACCGCCGCCCACCCCACCGATAACGGCTCATTAGGACCACAGGGGCGGAACGCCCGCTCCTGCAAAAGCTCCTGCAGCTGTTCCTGGGAGAGATCAAACGCCTGCTTTAAACGGTAGATACGCAGATTTTTAAACCACATGCGGTGAGCTTCCTGTGTGTGAAAAGGGCGGGATTATGGCGAATGGGGTAGCGTGAATCCAGACTTGCTTTTTTGCTCCCGGCGACACATGGTAGAGACCATGATAGAGGTAACCACCGATCGCTTGGGCAGCGTGGAGCGTGACACGCTGATGGCGGTCGCGTTCGAATCGATAGCCTATGGACTCGACAATGGCTGCGCCCCCGAGACCAAGCTTGACACCTACCCCGAGCCCCTGCAGCAGGAACGCGCCAGCTTCGTCACACTCAACAAACATGGCATGTTGCGCGGCTGTATCGGCCACTTGGAGGCCTTCCAGCCACTAGTGAAAGATGTCGCCGACAACGCCTACGCCGCCGCCTTCCGGGATCCGCGTTTCCCGCCATTGAAACGCAGCGAGCTGAGCAGCATCGAACTCCACATCTCCATCCTGACCCCCTCTGTGCCACTGGAGTTCACTTCCGAGGCCGAGCTGCTCGCCCAGCTGCGCCCCGGTCGCGACGGGCTGATCCTGAAAGAGGGCTATAATCGCGGCACCTTCCTCCCCTCAGTCTGGGATTCACTGCCACAACCGGAAGATTTTCTTCGCCAACTGAAGCGCAAGGCAGGACTCCCCGAGAACCACTGGTCCGGCAGTGTGCAGATTTTCCGATACGAGACCGAATCCTTCTCCAGCCGGCCAGAGGATCAGCCCCAGAAAGGGTGAGATTCAGCGCAGGCATTTGCCTTTGGAGCCCACCAGACAGGGCTTGCCATCCAGCCAGAGCGCCTGGTCAAAATGCGCATCCTGCAGCTGCGCACCTGCCAGGCTCGCCCCGCTCAGATCGGCAAACCGCAGATCTGCTCCGCGCAGATCAGTGTGGGAAAGATCCGCACCACGCAGATCCGCCCCCATCAGGCTCGCCCCGCTGAGCAGCGCATAGGCCAGATCGGCTTTGGTCAGATTTGCATAACGCAGATCGGCATGTTCCAGATTGGTGGCGGTCAGATGTGCACCACGCAGAATTGTACTATTCAGATTGGCACCCTGCAGGCTTGCCGAGCCCACATCGACCCCCGCCAGCACGCAGTTGCGCCAGTTGACACCTGGCCCGGGCGGCGCATCACATCGGGGTGGATCTACTGGCGGCGGCACGCCAAACCAGAGCGCTACACCAAGTAAGCTCAGCAGCCCCGCAACCAACGCGAGGATGACCACAGGACTCAGAGGTGCGCTGAGTGCATCCTCCCGCTCATGCCCAGAGTGCACACGATGGGCAAACAGACGCCCTGCCTGCTTCTCACCAAGCAGGGCGCGCAGTTGCAGGGGAACCACATCTGCGACATGCAAAATCCGCTGCCACTGGCGGCCATCTCGGCTGATCTCATCGCTCAGCTCCAATTCACCCCGCAACAGCTTACGGCGCACGCTAGCCGCTGGATAGGGCCCGTGCTTCACCCCCTTACAGCGCAACAGCCATTGGTCCGGGTATCTCTGTTCCTGTTCACTCATCGCAGTAGACATCAGCCACCTCGTCTTCCCCGTTAGCGGCGCAACCAAAGCGAAATTGAATCGCCCTCCAAGTCGCTTATACTTTTTCCAGCCCCTGCCGGCAGGGATGTTTAGCGCTTGAAAGAGGGTTTCGGCACCAGCCCATGCACATCACCCATCTGAAACTGACCGAGCAGCTCTCGCCGCCCCCCTCCCGGGAGCAGTTGCTAAATAGCCTCAAGCCGGGGCAACTGCTCAAGGCCACGGCCCTGAGCGACAACATCAATGGCAGTGTGCGGCTGCAGATCGGTGTCACCAAACTAATCGCCCAGACCCAACTTGCCATCAAGACCGGACAGCAGCTTACCCTGAGCGTGGAGAAGGCAGGCGAGCTGCCGGAACTCAAGCTGGTGACCGGACGCAGCCTGGCTGAGATCCAGAGTACTCTGTTGAAATCGATCCTGCCGCGACAACAGCCCCTTACACAGCTATTCCAGCGCTTCGCCGAACTGCTCTCCAGCCCAGCCAGCCGGGAGCTGCCGGAGAGTCTGCGCCAGTCGATAGGCCAGATCACCCAACAGCTGCTCACTTCCGCTCGGCCGGAGCTCATCCAGCGACTGCGTGAAGGCGTGAGCAACAGCGGCCTCTTCAGCGAACGCAGCCTGCTGGAGGGCAGGCCACAGGCGGGCGACCTGAAGATCAGTCTGCTGCAGCTGCTCGGTGTACTCAAATTCACGCTCGGAGATAGAGCTGGAGTGGCAAGCCGCTTTCAACTCCCCCAAGCCGCCCCCCAGGCACCTCAACCACTGGGCGAAGCGGCCACCCGGCTGCTGCTTGACCTCGCTAAGCAGCTCGACTCCGGCCTCGCCCGCATCGAAACGCTGCAGCTCAACTCCCTCCCCCAGGATGACCCCAGTCGCCAACTGTGGCAGTTTGAGCTGCCGATCCGCAATGCGGATCAGACCGATCTATTCACCATCTTCATCAAGCGACAGGGCACTCAGGAGAACCCGGATGAAGAACAGATCTGGAGCCTCACCCTGCGCATGAACCTAGCGGGACTCGGTCCGATGCGGGTACAACTGCGACTGCAGGGAAAAAGCATCTCCAGTCTATTTTGGGCGGAACAGTCACACACCACCCAACTGCTGAAGCGACATACCAGCCAACTGAAAAGCGCCTTCGAAAAGGCTGGCCTCGAAGTCACACAGATCAAGGCCTATCAGGGCATACCGACAGAAGAGCGGGAACTGCCCAGCGGCCTCTCGCTACTGGATGAAAAGGCATGAGCGACGACAAACAGCGGCAGGCCGACCTCGCCATCGCCCTCAACTACGATGGCAGCAACGCCCCCAGGCTCACTGCTAAAGGGCGGGGGGCAGTGGCGGAACAGATCCTTTCTATCGCCAAAGAGCACAATATCCCGCTGCACCAGGACACCGAACTCAGTGCCCTGCTGGCACAAATCCCGTTGGGTGATGAGATCCCCGAGGCCCTCTACCGTGCGGTAGCCGAGGTGATCGCCTTTGCCTATCTGCTCTCGGGCAAACGGCCACCGGGCTACGAATAGGACACCGTCTACAAGACTGCGTCATGCAATGACGAAGGGCACAAAGCCGCATTAGAAACAAACTGTTATCGCTTTCGTGTCCTTTGTGCTCTTGGTGGTAACACAACGACTTGCTGAGATAGATGACGTGATAGTGGTGTCGTGTGGTCTGAATTTGCAATCTGGCTTAGCACGCGCTAGAGTCTCGCGATTCAGCGACAATCTCTACGCTTTCCCCCACAACGCTCTACTCCCAACCGCCTCTGGCGCAATCAAAAACACTATGTCATTTGAGAAACTCGGCCTCTCGGCCCCGATCCTGCGTGCTGTTTCCGAACAGGGCTACACTCAACCCACGCCAGTCCAACAGCAGGCGATCCCGGTCATCCTCAGCGGCCGCGACGTGATGGCTGGCGCCCAGACCGGCACCGGCAAGACCGCCGGTTTCACCCTGCCGCTGCTGGAACTGCTCGAGGAACATGCTCAAGGAAAAGGCCGCCGCCCGGTACGGGCGCTGGTGCTGACCCCAACCCGAGAGCTGGCAGCACAGGTGGGCGAGAGCGTGGAGCAGTACGGCAAATATCTGCCGCTAAAATCCACCGTGATCTTCGGCGGGGTGAAGATCAACCCACAGATCGAAAAGCTACGTCACGGCGTCGACATCCTGGTCGCCACCCCCGGCCGCCTGCTCGACCACGTTTCACAGAAGACCCTGGATCTCTCCCACATCGAGATCCTGGTGCTTGACGAGGCAGACCGGATGCTCGACATGGGTTTCATCCACGACATCCGCAAAGTGCTGAGGCTACTGCCCCATGAGCGCCAGAACCTGCTCTTCTCCGCCACCTATTCGCAGGAGATCAAACGGCTGGCCAGCGACTTGCTCAACCAGCCGGAGCAGATCGAGGTGGCCCGCCGCAATACCGCCGCCGAGCTAGTCAGCCAGGTAGTTTACCCGGTAGACAAGGCGCGCAAGCGTGAGCTGCTCTCCCACATGATCGGCGCCAACAACTGGCGCCAAGTGCTGGTCTTCACCCGCACCAAGCACGGTGCCAACCGGCTGGCACAACAGCTTGAGAAGGATGGCCTGAGCGCCGCGGCGATCCACGGCAACAAGAGTCAGGGGGCACGTACCCGGGCGCTAGCCAACTTCAAGAGTGGTGAGGTACGGGTGCTGGTGGCGACCGACATCGCCGCCCGCGGGCTCGATATCGATCAGCTGCCGCATGTGGTCAACTATGAGCTGCCGAATGTGCCGGAGGACTATGTGCACCGTATCGGCCGCACCGGTCGCGCCGGCAACGAGGGCGAGGCGGTGTCGTTGGTCTGCATCGACGAACACAAGCTGCTGCGGGACATCGAGCGGCTACTGAAGCGCAAGATTACCGAGAAGGTGCTCCCCGGTTACGAACCCGACCCAAGCATCCCGGCAGAGCCGATCAGGCAGGGACGCGGCGCGCCAGGCGGACAGAGACAGGGCCGGCGATCGGGGCAACCCCAGCAGCGCCGTTCCGAAGGCCGCTCTAGTGCAAAACGCAGCACTTCTGGTGCACAGACAGAGAGATCGAATACGCAGAAAAGAGGCGACTCCCATGCCGATCATGCCGGCCACGCCGATGGCCAGCGCCGCTCCCAGAGCAAGTCACACAAGAAGCCGACACGGCCTGCACAGCAGCGCTCAGCTAGTGGATCCCAACGTCGGCGGCGCAGTGGCGAAAAGCCGGCCCTGCTAGGCGGCTAAGCAGACAACGCCTACCACATCAAATCGTCGGGCACCTTGAAGTCAGCGTAGGGATCATCCTCGTCATCCTGCGGCTGTGACTCATTCAGCACCAGGATGACACTGGCATCCCGCTGGCGGATTTTTTCAGCGACTACCGCCGGCACCATCGCGTAACCCTCTCCCTGTCGCACCACAGCGAGCCGGCCATTGCTCAACAGGGCATGCTGGCCTTCGCTGACATGGATACGCCGAATTTTGCTGCCATCCGTGAAATTGTAGGCGATCTCAGCCCCCTCTTCTACCGACACCTGATTCTGCTCGATCAGCTGGCGGATCTGCGCCACAACAGCCCGTTGCTCTGCCGCCTGCTGCTTCTGCCGGTTCAGCTCCCGGTCCCGCGCCACCTTCTGCTGCTGTGCCTGCTGCGCCTGCTGTTTGACTTGATCACTCACAGGCCTCTTGGTTTTGCGCTGCTGCTTGTCCTGTTTGTGTTTGGCCTTCTTGATCTTTTTGGCCTTCTGTTTAGCGATCATTCCCGCCTGTAGCAGTTGATCCTGTAGCGAATTACCCATCTGCCTCTCTGCTTTGCAATCTGGATGAAGGGGGTGATGATGATGGCAAGGCTCAGTCTGTGCAACCGCTACCGCAGTCCTCCCCCTCCAGCACCACCAGACTGTGCGCCTCCACCTCGAATTCAGCGCGAGTGAGGTAGGGCTGCTGATCAGGGTCAGGGATGTCATCAGGGGCAGCCGCAGCAGTATCCACAGCCAACCGCCAGCTGATGTCCGGCGTTGCTGGCAGAGAGAAACGCTGTCGCCGCTCAGACATATTCATGATGACATGCAGATGGGCTTCACCCGGCGCGACCGCGGCGAGGGTGAAACCCAGCACCCGTGAAACCGGATCGTCCCAGGCAGGTTGCCCGAATTTCTTTCCATGCCAAGTGATATCGGCCAGCTCGGACGCCGCCGCTGGCACACCGGTCAAAAACTGACGCCGTTTCAAGCTTGGGTGACGTTTACGCAGAGCGATCATGCCTCGAGTGAAGCGCAACATCTCCCTGTTCTGTTCGGTCAGTTCCCAGTTGAACCAGCCGACTTCATTATCCTGACACCAGGCATTGTTATTCNTTGCTGGCTGCGCAGCACCTCATCACCGGCAAGGATCATCGGCAACCCCTGGCTGAGCATCAGGATCGCCATGAAATTTTTCACCTGCAGCCGCCGCAGTGCGAGGATCTCTGCATCCTCGGTCTGCCCCTCTACACCACAGTTCCAGCTGAGATTGTCGTTGTGACCATCCCGGTTGTGCTCACCGTTCGGCTGGTTATGTTTATGGTTGAAGCTGACCAGGTCCCACAAGGTGAAGCCGTCGTGGCAGGTCACGAAGTTGATGCTGTTGAAGGGGTGGCGCCCCTGGTGTCGATAGTAGTCGCTGCTACCGCTAATGCGTGTCGCCACCTCGCCGAGGATACCAGGATCGCCGCGCACAAAACGCCGCACCACATCCCGATAACGCCCGTTCCACTCGCTCCAGCGATAGCCGGGGAAATTGCCGACCTGATAGAGCCCGACCGCGTCCCAAGCCTCGGCAATGATGCGTTTGGTGCTCAGCACCGGTGACAGCTCGATCGCCCAGATGATCGGTGGGCTGGCCATCGGCTCGCCATCCTCGCCCCGCGACAACACACTGGCGAGGTCGAAGCGGAAGCCGTCCACATGCAGCTCGTTGACCCAGAACTCCAAGCAGCTGACCAGAAAGTTGGAAACCACCGGATTGTTGCAGTTGACGGTATTGCCGCAGCCGGTAAAGTCCCGATAGCGGCTCGGCTCATCCGGATCGAGATGGTAAGTAACGTCGTTGTTCAACCCCTTGAAGTTGATCACCGGCCCATTTTCTCCCGCCTCGGCGGTGTGGTTGAAGACCACATCGAGGATCACTTCGATATTCGCCTCGTGCAGCGCATCCACCATCTCTCGGAACTCATCCAGGTGGGTACCGCGTTCCGGGCTGATGCAGTAGTGGGGGTGCGGGCTGTAGTAGCTGTGGGTACTGTAGCCCCAGTAGTTGCTCAGCCCCCGCTTGGCCACTCCCGCCGGCACATCCTGTCGGTCGAATGCCATCACCGGCAGCAACTCCACATGAGTAATACCGAGGGATTTCAGGTAGGGGATCTTCTCGATCACACCAGCGAAGGTACCACGTTTCTCCGGCGCCACCCCGGATGAGGGGTGCAGCGTAAATCCACCCACATGCATCTCGTAGATGATCGCATCCTGGGAGCGAAACGCCCCCTTCCGGATGCGACGGCGGCGGCGCTCCTCCCGGTCGCCGCTACCGACCTTGGTCTTGACCACGATGGCGCGCATGCTGCCGTTTTTTTCACCACGCATTGCGGCTGTGCGATTCCAACGACTGTCACTGACCGCCTTGGCCCAAGGGTCGAGCAGTTCGATGCTGGGATCAAAACGCTTGCCTGTCAGATAAGGGTCCGACGGACCGTCGACCCGCCAGGTGTAGTGGATGCCAGCCTTCAGCTTTTTGACGAAGACATGCCAGCACATGAAGGTCCGGTTGACCTCGGGATCAAGTTCGATCACCTGAAACGGCGCCTGGCTATCATGATGCTCGTACAACAGCAGCTCGACCCGGGTGGCGTCAGGGCTGACGATAGAGAAGTTGGCGCCTGCCGAAGAGAGTGAGGCACCCAGCGGCTGCCTCGATCCGGGAGTAGTTTGGTAGCTCTGCATGATCAACACTGGTTAGTCTGACTTTAGCGGGAAGATCCTTCGCCAACCCGCCTGGGCGCTATTTATCATCTTCCGCTTGAGCAGACGATGGCCCACAAACAGGAGGGCAAGCACCCCGACAAGGCTCCAGAATGGCGCCTCGTAGGCACCTAGCGCCTCGAGACGGCCACCGAGCATATCCGGCAGTAGAAACTGCAGCAGGCTGATCAACCCACCCAACAACGGTGAAGCTTCAATCATCTCTCCCTGGGGTATGGGATCAAGCATGGTGATCAGGCCCAGAAAGATGAGCGTAGCGCCAACCAGCAGCATGTAGATGATCCGCCGCCAACTGGCATAGTGAGCACTGCGCGCCAAACAGACATCGTAATAGTCACACTTGCCGGCATCCACCTGCCAAGGCTGTTGCTGGTAAACAGGCGGGTTCAGGGCCGTGCGACTCACCAGATTAAAGCTCGATGAAAGATTGTGGGGGGCATAGCCCTGGGTGGCGGCGCTAATGCGCTGCATGACACTCTGGTGGATCAGTATAGGCCTTGCCGCATCACTCTTTGTCGCATCACTCCAGAGCTTTGTCAGATCACGGGGCATAAAGCGATAGTAGATGCCTAGACCAGCACGTGAATCGTACATCCTGCCATGCTCATCCAACTGCTGGCGGACCGCTGCACGGCTGGATTCGAGAAAACGCACTCCACACGCCTCGACCCGGTCCATCATCCAGTCGAGACTGACCAGGGCGAGTTGATCCTTGGGGTAGCCGCCACCGACGTTGGAGTGCATGCCAGCAAACCAGACCTGTTCGACCTGCGCCCCCTCTGCCGGGTTTCCGCTCTCTTTCCAGAGCGTAGGGTGAAAGGCTTGGCGCTGATCGTCGATTGCCAGGGCGTGAAACCCATGCTGCATATGTCTGGGCGGGGTGCCATCCAGAAACTCAACCACCGGCACATACTTGCTAAGAAAGCGAATCCGGGCCAGCTGTTGTAGCAGCCAGGTTAGGCCATCGCGCAACTCATCTACCGGCATGCCAACCGCCCCCACCGTATCCCAGACACCAACACAGTGGAAGGGGCCTCCCTGCCATCCTCACCATGGTTGGTTTGGCATCGCCAGGCTCTGCGGTACTTGATGCCAACCTGTTTCAACTTGTCATCAGCGAGGCTGGCCAGTCGATCCATGCCACTCAGCCCCTGCCAATAGCTGAATTTATAAGCAGCAAAGGTCTCACTCACCCGCCTCTTCAGCTCATCATCATCTGCACCAGGCTCGATGATGCCGCAGGTATCGATCAGGCCGGCCACACAGCGCGCGGTGAAGGCGCCACGGCTGAAACCAAACAGGTAGATCCGATCGCCAGTCTGGTAATGTTTTACCAGGAAGCTGTAGATGTCCCGGATATTACGACTGAGACCGAAGCCCATGCCACCGCCCAGCAGTTTCAGGAGTTTGTAGTCAGAGGTGCCGACCCCGTCATCATAGAAGGTGATCTGCTCACAGGGTGCATCGTCACCCTGCTCATCCGCCCCCTGTTGCAGATGGCCATGTCGGTCCACCGCCTGAAACAGTCGCCATACGTTAGTACCCTTGCCAATACCACCGCGATTGCCGGTGCCATCGGAGCACAGGATGATATTTTTGTTGCGCATCGGCACAGGCTGGNCTGGCTCCACCAGCATCTGAATCTACTGTTGTCATCATGCAATCCCCTCAATATGGATGGCTCAGCAAGGAGAGACGGGGGAACAGAGGTGAACACCCAGGTGAGTTATGCAACGAGAGTGGCTCCTATCCGCTGCTCTGATTATCGGTTCCACAGGATTCTGACGCCCCTTTTGCTCCCTGTGTGGCGGCGTTCCTCCACGCCGATCGGAGCTGGCCGGCTCCGGCAGAGACCAGTGTAGCCCATGAAATAGTGAGGAGGATAGGACTCGCCCTGCATAGCAAAAAAAAGCGGGGCCGAAGCCCCGCATGTCACTCAGTAAAGAGTGAAGATGTGATCAGACAATGTTACGCGGTGCGAACGACATGCTGCGGAACTCATCCTTATACTCGGAAGGGCCAAGATTCTTAATCTTGCAGACACCGAGTTTGTAGTTGTAGTTACCACTGATGTTATCCACCACACGCCCCTGCAGCGCATTCGAAGGCTGACCCTGGGTGATGAAGTAGGAGTAGAGTGTCCCTTTCTTCACATGTGGCGTAACGATCGCGATCGCCGTGGTGGCACCCTTCTCCAGTGCGATATGGCCGTTCTTCATCAGTTCAGAAAACTGGAAGTCTTTGCCATGCACACCCTTGATGGTGTTCTTGTGCACCGGTACGCGGTTGGAGTAGAGCATCACCCGATCACCCGACTCGATACCGCGGGCCGCGGCATCATCCGGATGGATCTCGGTGAAGTTCTCCGGCCAACGCTGAGTGATGTAGGCGCGACGCTCAATATCATCGAAGCCAGACTGCCAGACTTCGTTGATACGACCGTTGGTGTGCCACAGCTCGTCCTCTTTCGGACTCATCCACTCCCAGTAGTCTGCATAGAGGCTCCAGGGGTGTTTCTGGATGTTCACACGACCGGTCTGGGAATTGAAGTGGGTTCCCTTCTTGTTGATCATGTTGGCACCCTTGGTGCGCCCTTCCTTCTCGATCTGCTCCTGAGTCATGGTGGTGTTGTGCAGCCGCACCGACCCCAACAGCTCGCCAGTCTCGTAATTGTAGAAGGTCGGCCCCTGGATGCCCTCGGTACCTAACTCTGCCAGCTTCTGATGCAGGGTCTTGCCCTCGGCATGGGCGGCGACCTTGATCATGTGGTAGGCCTTGCGGTTACCGCGGCTGGAGCGGGAGGACTCTTCGCAGACCTGGTTGGAGTCTTTCCAATCGAAGCCTTCGAAACCCATCCGCTTGGCCAGCCCGGCGATGATCCACCAGTCCGGCTTGGCATCACCGGGTGCATCGTAGAACTTCTGGTAGAGGCGGATACGACGCTCGCCATTGGCGCGGGCCAGATCTTCCTCACCCCAGGTGGCAGCCGGAAAGACGATATCCGCAAAGCGGGCGCCGATCGGATCGCGCAAGTAGATATCCTGGTCGATCACCACGGTACCGCCGGAGTCGGCACGTGCCTTGAGGGTCTTGATGATCTCATCCTTCTCCCAGGAGGTGACCTGGTTTGGATTGTTGGTCACCAGCTCCTCGAACTTGGCGTGCAGACCGTTGGAGCCAGTCATCGCCTGGATCCAGGTGGTGCCGATGACATGCGCCATGCGGGTGTGGCCTGAATAGAGCCAACGATCGGTATCCAGGGAGCGACGACGGCGCCCCGGCACCTTCTCCGGTGACCTATTGCGCGGATAGCTGCCACCACCGGCACCACCACGCTGGTGGCCACCGAAACGACCAACCACCTGACCCGGACGCCCACCTGCACCACAGATGGTGGCAATCGAAGAGATTGCATTGGTGTTGCCAGTATTATTGGACCAGTAGAAGCCCTTCTCGATACCAAAGGACGCCTTGGGACGCGCCTTGCCAGCCCCCGTCAGCCACTCGGCTGCCTTGTAGAGATCCTTGGCATCGAGACCGGCGATCTTGGCCGCCACCTCGGGCTCATATTCCTTTTGGGACATGACCCAGGCCTTGTAGCCCTTCTTGCCGTAGACACCATTGGTCTGGAACTTGCCCCAGGTAGTACGCCACTGCCAGGGGGTGTTACGAGTACCCTGGCCAAAGCCGGAGCTGGAGCCCCACTTGTCGTTGACCCAGTGCTTGATCCAATCCTTATCCTCCCAGCCGTTCTCCAGGATGATGCGGGAGATGGCGCCCAATACCGGGGTATCGGTACCGGGGTTGACCTGCAGGAAGAGCGCATTGCCGCGGCTCTTGGCGTAGGCGATACCGGCGGTCTCACGCACGTTAAGCCAAATGGTCTTCTGGCCGCGGTCGATGGCGGGCTTGATGAACTGGGTGAAGATCATCGTCTTGGTCTCATACGGATCGGTACCGCAGATCATCAAGACATCCGCATCCCCCCAGTCCTTGTAGGCCGGACCGAAGTTGTCGAAACCTGCATCCCGGAAGCCGGGGGTGGAGGTCACATCAGAGGGCGTATCGTGGAAGGTGAACGCCGCGGTCTTGATGTGACGACGGGCAAACTTCTTGATCGCGTAGGTATTCTCGAAGTACTGGTAGGAGTAGGTCTTGACGCTGTAGGCGTTGGCACCGTGCTCCTTGATGACATGCTTGGCCACGTCGGCGGCGATATCAAGGGCGAAGTCCCAGCTCACCGGCTGCAGAGTACCGTTGATCCGCACCAGGGGCGAGGTCAGGCGGTCGTTGGTCGGTTTGTCGGGGTTGTAGCACTTCTGCGCGATACAGCCGCCACGGATCGAGGAGTCACCGCCAACGTTGACGACCTTGGAGTCCTTATCCGGGATGATCACCACATTGTGGGGACGTCCTTTGTGCATCACGACGTTGTGCTGGGTGGGAGCCACCCAAGCTTGCAGCGGACCAGAAGGAAAATCAGTATTGAAGGCGTTCTCTGAGGCCTTCGGGCCACCATCCGGCGCACCTACCGGCCAACGATAGATCTTATAACCGCAGGCCACGATGCAGTAGTCGCAACAGGTGGTCATCACATCCGCGCTTTTCGGCGGCAGCGGTGTATGATCCTCAGGGAGGTAATATTTAGTTGCCATTGTCTATTCTCCTCCTCAGGATTCCGATAGATTTTCGTTACGACCGAAGATCAGGCCCATCATGCCAACGGCATAGATATCGTCGCCGTCCACCTCCAGCAGCACCTGGGGCAGGCTCTGGTAAGCCTGTCCGGAGACGATGATGCCGTGACGCGTCAGATCATAGGTGGAGAGGTGCAGCGGGCACTGGCCCAGTACCCGATGGTTGCCCACCGCCTGATACTTGCCAATCATGTTGCCGCCCTGGTGGGTGCAGAGGTAGCTGAAGGCCACCACATCGCGCTGTGAGCCGACGCCGCCGCCAGCCTTCACGCCACCCAGCTTGACCAGCATATTCATCGCGCTATCATCGGGATAATTAAAGTTCAGCGGCTCGTTATCCTTGAGGGCACTGAGCTGGCCGATCTTCTTGCGCGGATAGCCCACGACACGGGCCTTTGCTGCGGCCTGGCCAGGGAACAGACTGATCGAAACAGTACTTGCTGCGGCTGCCGCAGAACCACTGTACATCAGGAACTGACGACGGCTGAGCATGCACTTGCCGTGATCTGCTGCAGTCTCGTCTTTTTTCTCGATATCAGACATTATTTTGCCTCCTGTGCCGCTTCAAGCTCAGCCCTGGTGAAGAGCGGTGCATATTCGGGCATCTTGGGTTTCTCTATGGTGATCTCCGGACCGGACATCGCCTCGAGGAACGCCACCAGAGCTGCTTTCTCGTCGTCGGTCAGACCAAGCGGTTTAATCAGCTTGCTCTTGTTCTCTGGGAACAGAGTGGTGCGTCCCTCTTCATCAAAACCACCACGATCGTAGAAGTCGACGACCTCTTCCAGGGTGTAGAAGACACCATTGTGCATATAGGGCGCGGTGTAACTCAGGTAGCGCAGCGGTGCGGTGCGGAACTTACCCTTGTCCCATGCGTTCTTGGAGCGATAGTAGAAGCCCCAATCTGACTTGGCCTTACGGTAGCCCTCCTGAGTCTGACCCTTGGCATATTGCTCAAAGCGGAAGGTGATCTGTGCCAGGCCATCCTCTTCCCATCGCTTGTTCGGCGGTACACCGATATTGTGGAAGTCCTGATCAGAGGCCACTGCGCCGTTATGGCACTGGATACAGCCAGCCTTGCCCTCGAAAAGGGCCTTGCCCTTGATCTCTTCAGCGTTCAGTGCACTCTTGTCGCCCTTCAGGTACTTATCCACCTGGGACTCATACTCACCACGACTGTTCAAAGTGCGCTCAAAGGCGGAGATGGCACGCCAGGCGTCGCGAACCAAGGGCCACTCGGTACCGAATACATCACGGAATCGCTCGACATATTCAGGAATCAGTCTCAGCCGTGATTCCATGATGTCGGCCTCGCCATTACCGGCCACACCACCCCTGGCAGCACCCCGTGCCTGTTTCTCATTGGAAGAGGCGGAACCAGCCCAGAACTGGCGGGGCATGTAACCGCTATTGACCACGGTCTGACTGTTGCGCCAGTGGACGGTACCGGGATAACCACGGGAGAAGTCCTCAGCCCATGCCCAGCCCTGATCGGGTTCGTGGCAGGTGGAGCAACCGGTAGAGGCATCACCACCGAGACGCGGATCAAAAAAGAGTATCTTGCCCAATTCGACCTTTTCAGGGCTCTGTAGATTGTCCGGCGGAATTGGCGGCGCAGGCAGAGGCGCCAGAGGCGCAGGCCCTTTGGCCATCTTTGCGGCTGCCGGCGCTGCAGCCGGGGCAGCGGACTGTTCCGCCGTCACCTGGGCAGCGCAACCGGCCAGCAGTGCTGTCGTGATGGCAGCGGCCAACAGGGTCGGAGTCTGTTTCATCTTACTCATCGCTGTCTCCTCGACGTTTAGTTCTTGACCTGAGTCCAGTTTTCGATCACTGGATACTCAGCCGGATAGGCTTCCTTCCAGACATACTTGCTGCTGGTCAGAGGCTCACCGGACATGGAGAGCAGGAATGCCTTGAGATCGCGTCTCTCCTGCTTGGAGAGCTTCAGAGGCTTCAGCAACTTGCTCTTGCGGCTATCTTTGCCACCGCCCTTGTTGTAGAAGGCGATCACATCATCCAGCGACTTCAGCATACCGTTGTGCATGTAGGGCGCGGTGTATTTCAACTCACGCAAACTGGGAGTCACGAACTTACCCATGTCGTCAGCATTCAGGGTGACGTTGTAGTAACCCGGATCACGCTTCAGGTTCATGTAGTTCTCGATACCCTGAAACATCGCAAAGGCGAGGAATGCCTGGTGGTTCATCGGATCGAGGAAGACATCAAAGTTCTCGGGAACACCGGTATTATGGGCCTTGCCATCAGAGGCCAGCGGACCGTTGTGGCACTGGATGCAGCCACCCTTACCCGCGAATACCTTCTTGCCGCGCTTGGCTGCAGCGGACATCTTGCCGGTATCGATAGGCGCTCCGCGAGAGGTCAGGGTCTTCAGGTACTCAGGGATCAACTTACGGATCTTACCGTTTGACGGTTCGCCCATGCCCGCAGCCTTGAACATCTCAAGATATTTTGGATCCTGCTTGACACGCTCCTGCATGATCCGCATATCCATATTCATGATGTAGTCTTCCGTGAGCATCTCACGGGTCATATCGTTCAGGTTGGTGCCGATACGACCATCCCAGTTCCACACCTTCTTATGTGCCGTGTTGACCAGACTGGCGCTGTTGCGAAAATGGCCATTGCCCGGATAACCCGGAGAGAGCGCATCGGGATGCGCATACCCATGCTTCGGTTGATGGCAGTCGGCACAGGCGATACCTGCATCTCCCGACAAACGGCGATCAAAAAACAGCCGCTTACCCAACTCTGCCTTTGCCTTGTTGATCTTCAGATCAGGCAGAGGTGAAATATCGGGATACTTGCCGGCCTGTGCACCGAACGTCATACCCAGTCCCAGCGCTGCCGCCAGCAGGGTATGTCCGGTCTTGACTCGTACACCCATTGGATTTCCTCCAAGTCAGATTATCAATTATCGGTATTCCGAAAATTCTGAATCCGGACCCCGGAACTTAATTGATCTGCCGACGGTCCAATTCGATTCAGCTATCTGCATATTCCGAGCCAAATCCTATCCTGACCAACAAACCCCGGTTTTTCCTATGGTTAGAGCCAGGCCATTGAT
Source organism: endosymbiont of Riftia pachyptila (vent Ph05) (assembly GCF_000224455.1). NCBI lineage: Bacteria > Pseudomonadati > Pseudomonadota > Gammaproteobacteria > endosymbiont of Riftia pachyptila. The sequence continues at coordinate 261 of NZ_AFOC01000007.1, read as the reverse complement.
ACAGATCAAGAAATCCCACTTCCCCCAGCTGAATGATCTGTTCCAAAACGCCCTGAACAAATCACTCAGGCACATCAAATCGTTCAACATTCCGAGCACTCGCCCGCTTCGCGCAAATGAGAAGGGTGGCGCAGACAAAGGCACCAAAGATTCAGAAGATCGGCTCACAGCCACCGTAGGTTCAGCTTCAGCCGAGCCAGCCCAACTACAGTCGAACCTACAAACGATTTATTTAAGGAGCCCCTGATCAAGTCATGAATT